>JBBRJI010000093.1:0-12636 GCA_038219625.1 Pirellulales bacterium
TTGGCAAAGATCGAATACCGAGACTCGGTACCCTTAGGAATCGTCGAAAAGAAACTCACCCTTCGTTATCGAGTGCCCGACGAAAAGCGATTGGAATGGGCTCGGCCCATCGCTGCTAAAATCGAGAATGAGCTGCCCAAAAACATTCCCGAAGTCTACGCAATGGAAGCTCTTATTCTGCACGAGCGGCAGCAAACCGAACTCAAAATGCAGGCTATCCGCATCGGTGACCTAACGATTGCGACGTTACCCAACGAAGTGTACGCACTCACCGGACTAAAATTGCGGGGACGTTCTCCTTCGACCGCACATTTCAATATCGAATTGGCGAACGGCGCCGAGGGATACATTCCAACTCCGGAGCAACATGCATTGGGTGGCTATACGACTTGGCCAGCCCGAACAGCAGGTTTAGAAGTAACAGCGGAAACCAAGATCGTCGATTCCTTGGTCGGTGCGCTAGAGGAAGTTACCGGAAAGCAGCGTCGCGTCATGGCGGATGAACACGGCCCTTATGCGGCTGCCATTCTCGAAGCCCAACCGCAATGGTACTGGCGGCTAAACGACGAAGATGGAAACACACCTCGCGACGCAGCCAACGGAAAAAGCTCAGCCAAGTTGCAGGGTGGATTTGCTTGGCACCTACCGGGAGTTGGAAGTGGCAGTGGCATCGGGACTCAAGAAAAACCAAGACCCTCCAAATTCTCCGGCCAAAATCAAATCAATCGTGCGTTGCATTTGGCAGGAGGCAGTTTAACGGTAGATAGCGATCCTCTGGACGATACTTATTCGCTCGCGTTTTGGTTTTGGTTGGGCGAACCGAGCGGTGCGAGCGAAAGAAGCGGGATTCTAAGTGTCGGCGCGGCTGGCGAAACCCTGGTTGCCAACCAGGACGCGGACCATCGTGTCCAACTCACATTGAATGGCATAGCATCTGAAACAAACTGGAGAGCCGATGATTGGAATTTCGTCGTTGTCATCCGCGAAGGATCCCGTCTGCGACTGCATGTGAATGGTTCGGCGGATCACGCGATCGAAGCGAGCGTTAAGGACTCAGCTGAATCTCGCAAGCTAGAGTTTGGCAAAAACCTCCAAGGCAAACTCGATGAGATCGCCGTATTCCGTCGCGTTCTGAGCGTATCCGAGATCGCGACCTTCTGGAAAATCGCAAGTGTTGCGGAGCAACGCACGCGAGCAGAGACGCGACGCAAACGCGACGAAGCCGCCGATACCGCGCAAGTCAATCCGCCGTTGTTTCCGGCGGACTACGCGACCTCCCTCGCGGCCCTTGGGCCAATCATGGCGCACCCGTTGAATGCTGCTCCAAACCGGTTGTCACAATCTGGCGATATCTCTTTTACTCCAAGGACATTTGCTAGTCTTCATTCAGGACGTATAGCGAGCAAGTCGGATACAGCTTCTGGCCCTTTGACTCCCGAGGAGTCTCGCGCGAGCATCCACGTGCCGATCGGATTTCGGGTAGAACTCGTTGCGTCGGAACCCCAGGTCATCGATCCAGTGGCCTTCGATTGGGATGCGGCAGGCAAGCTTTGGGTGGTGGAGATGTCGGACTATCCGTTAGGCATGGATGGCCGCGGCAAAGCCGGTGGACGTATACGGGTATTGGAAGATCGTGATGGAGACGGATACTACGAAAAGAGTCATCTATTTGCGGAAGACCTGAATTTCCCAACGGGCATTCTCACTTGGCGCGATGGAATCCTTGTTACGGCAGCCCCGCAGATCCTTTTCCTGCGCGATACGGATAACGATGGGGTAGCGGATCAACGTGAGGTCTTGTTCGAGGGCTTTAATCAAGGCAATCAGCAGTTGCGTTTGAATCACCTGCGGTGGGGACTCGACAATTGGGTCTATTGCGCTAACGGAGGTCATCACCCCAATCATGGATTGGATACGCAGGTCAAATCCAACCGCAATGGCCAATCGGTTAAGATCGGCAGTCACGATTTTCGATTTAAGCCTGATACTGGGGAACTGAAACTTGAGTTAGGGCCATCGCAATTTGGTCGCAATCGCGATGCATGGGGGCATTGGTTTGGAACGCAAAACGCCAATCCGCTTTGGCACTACGTACTTGCGGACCGCTATTTAAAACGGAATCCGTTTGTTCCGACCGTGAGTCCCATCCAACACGTTGTTCGCTCGGGTAGTCCACCCGTGTATCCAGCGAGCGCTCCCGAAAAGCGATTCCACAGTTTTGAGCAGTCAGGGCGATTCACCTCCGCCTGTAGCGGCATGATCTATGGCGACACACTTTTGTTTGGATCTAGTGCAGGGTCACACGCCTTTACCTGCGAACCGTTTCATAACCTCGTTCAACATAACATTCTGTCGGAGGTAGGTGTCAGTTTCGAGTCCGTCCGCCCAACCAATGAAGGAGACTTCGATTTCTTCGCAAGTGAAGATCGATGGTGTCGGCCTGTTATGGCTCGCACAGGACCTGATGGCGCCCTTTGGATCGCTGACATGTATCGCTACATGATCGAGCATCCCGATTGGTTGCCTGCAGAAGGCAAATCGGAATTGTTGCCGCACTATCGATTGGGAGAGGACATGGGCAGAATCTACCGAGTTGTGCCGGATCGAACGATTGCGAACTCCAATGCGAACTCCAATGCGAGGTCCAGTGTGTGGCTAGAAAAAGCGGACCTAAAGCAACTGGTGGCATCCCTAGACTCCACCAATGACTGGCAGCGAGACAAAGCACAGCAGTTGCTCGTTTGGAAGCAAGATCCTAACGCTGGGCCAATGCTGGAGAGACTGTTTGCGACTAGCACGCTTCCGCAAACGCGTGGGCAGGCGCTTTACACCTTAGAAGGGCTCGGATTGCTTTCCAGCTCGATGGTCATGGCGGCTTTGAAAGACAGGCATCCACGGGTTCGCGAAATTGCAGTCTGCTTGGCTGAAAGCCATCCCACACCCAACGTAGTCGAAGCGGTTTCCAAGCTATCCCAAGACGCCGACATGAAAGTTTGCTTGCAAGTCGCGTCGTCGCTTGGTCAGTGGAGGGACCGTTGTGCTGGCGAAGCACTCGTTGAGCTTGCTTCCCGTTTCGGCGGCGACCCCTTCATGAACTCCGCCATCATGAGTTCCGTCATCACGCACGCCGATGTTTTCGTTCAGGGACTGGCGAGAATTGGCCCACAAGCTCTTACAGCCTTTCGCGATCCACTTTTGAGGCAATCCGTGGGCAGCAAGGATCAAGCGACCCTTGCGACGCTTTTGAAGAATGTTTTCGATGCGGGTGACAGTGATCACGATGCTGCTCTCGACGATATGCTGCTCGCACTTCAAAGTGTCGGGGCTGACCTTCATGCGATGTCGCACGCGTCTCCTCAAGGAGCCATTTCACCGTGGGTCGAAAGACTCGACTTGCTACTCGACTCGAAAACGCGGATCGCCAAGGACGAGTCCAAGAACGTTGACGATCGGATTGCCGCCGCGAAATTGCTCTGCCGAGTCTCAAAGCACAGAGAATCAGGTGTCAGACTATTGGCTCAATTGCTTAAGCCACAGGTCGACGCTGAAATGCAATCCTTGGCGATCAAAACAATGGCTCAAAGCGGTATCGACTTGGTTCCCGATGTGTTAACCGGTGCTTGGCCGGAATTGAGTCCCGATCTCAGAAGCATGGCTATCGACGCATTTCTATCGAGAGAATCTTGGACAAACGGCTTGCTCGATCGAATCGAAAAGAATCAGATCATGGCTAGGAGCGTATCGCTCACCCAACGAGCGCGATTGCTTCAACATCCGGTAGCCAAAATCGCTCAGCAGGCAAAGTTAACTTTTAGCGTTTCCCAGAATTCGACTCGCAAGGAAGTTCTAAATAACTTTCGACAGTCGCTAGAATTGCCCGCAACCGTAAGCCAGGGACAGCTTGTCTACACCCGCTTGTGCGCTAACTGCCACCGTCGTGGCGACGTTGGACATAACGTGGGACCCGATCTCGCCACGGTAGTGAACCATTCCAAAGAGAAACTGCTGACGAATATCTTGGATCCCAATGTCGACATTCAGCCTGGTTATCAATCTTATACCTGCCTACTCGAGAGCGGAGAGATTCTGGCAGGTTTGTTGGTTGGCGAAACAACTAATAGCGTCACGATCAAGCAAGCCAATGGCGTCTCGCGTAGCATTGCCCGTGGCGAAATTGAACGCCTGCAAAGTTCTAATTTGTCGTTCATGCCAGAGGGGTTGGAGTCCGCCATGACTCAGCAGGAGCTAGCAGACCTCCTTGCGTTTTTGCAACAAGCGATCCCGACGAAATGAGCGTTTATTGTCACCTTTCGCTACGCAAAAGTGCGTCCTCGCCATGGATTCTCGATTGAACTCGATTGAACTCGATTGAACTTCAACCGAAAACCCTCTCGGTTTGGCAGTTTGCGCAAAATAGGTTAGAGAGGTGGGATTTGTTCAGGAGCGAAGGCTAGCTTCGCCGATAGCGGAAATTAGTAGGGATGGTTCGGCGGCAATTCGTGCCATGACCTACGGCGTACCCGTTCAAGAGCAATCAAAAAAACCGCCATTAAAACGAAAAGGATTTCGTGTCCATGAAATATTCCATTCGTCGTACTTCGCGATCCTGCGCTTTCATCGCTGCAGTACTTGCCGCCAGAACTTCCGTTGCTGCCCCACCTGACGGTTTCGAAACTGTGAATCCAGCATCTAGTTCCAAGTCCGTTTACGTAGAGGTAGGGTCTTCGTCGGCCAGCAAAGGCGAATACAAATATTACGTCGACGCCCCTTCTCCTGCTCCGATCGTGGACGGAACGTCAAGTGGAATGGCCGCTGGGAGCGAGCCCGATGCCGCCAAAGAAGCGGAAGCCGCCAAAAAGAAAGCGGCTGCCGAAAAGAAAAAGAAGGAAGAGCTGAAGAAGAAAGTAGCAACGGCCTACAAAGATCCTTTTTTTCTCAATGACTTCAATTACTTAAGCAACCCCAACTACCAAGGCTACAACCTCGGCGAGGGAATCAAGCAATTCCCGGTTGGTGACAACGGCAAGCTGGATGTCGGCGGTCAATATCGACTGCGATACCACAACGAACACAATATCCGCGGTACTGGGTTGACTGGACGCGACGACAATTTCCTGTTGGACCGTACGAGAATTTACGCGGACTACAAGATTAACAAACGGGCACGAGTCTTCGCTGAGTTTCTGGATGCTGGGAGTTCGTACGAAAACTTTGCCCCTCGCCAAATCGAAGTGCAACACTTCGACGCGCAAAATTTGTTTGGCGACTTGGTCTTAGTGGACTCCGACCTGGGCAAGCTGACGGGCCGTGCTGGCCGGCAAGAACTTTTGTTTGGTTCGCAGCGATTGCTGTCGCCGCTTGACTGGGCCAACAATCGACGCAGGTTCGATGGCGGACGGCTGACCTGGAGCAACGATGATCGAACAACTGATTTCTTGCTGGTTCGCCCTGAGAACATCAACTTCAACAAATTTGATTCGCCCAACCAAAATCAGGCCTTGTGGGGTGTTTACAACACGAACAAGATGTTTGAAAACGGACCAATTGATACTTATTATCTCGGCTTCGAGGATACGTCCACCAACTTGCATGTGCATACCCTAGGTACTGCCATCAAAGGAGAAGCCGATGGAGTGCTCTGGGACAACGAATTTGGATATCAATTTGGAAAGAACCAAGATGGTTCCGACATTTCGGCTTATTCTTTGACCTTCGGTCTGGGTGCAAAGGCCACTGGGACGATGAAGCCCGCGTTTTGGATGTACTACGATTGGGCAAGCGGTGACGATTCCGTAAACAACGGTTGGAACCAATTGTTTCCGCTCGGTCACAAGTACCTAGGTTTCATGGACTTGTTCGGACGCCGTAATATTCACGATGTGAATAGTATCTTGACCTTCAATCCAACGGACAAATGGACTGTGTTGGCATGGTATCATTACCTGTTCCTTGCCAATGCCGCACAAGGTCCGTACAACGTAACGAATACCTCGTTCAATCCTGGCGGAACCGTAGGTAGTCGTGAGCTAGGGCATGAGATCGACTTGCTCGGTACCTACAAGGTCAATGCCCGTAGCGACTTGGTCCTTGGCTACTCCCACTTCTTTACGGGTAAATACTACGATACCAGTTTAAGTGCGAACGGGTCAGCGCTATTCAATGGTGATGCCGACTTCTTCTACTCGCAGTGGCACTACAACTTTTAAAAGAAAGTTGCTCGTTCGATCACGAACCACTAGTTTGCAATCCACCTAAACCGGGTCATAGGCTTTTTGATTTCCTTCGCTGTGCCAAAGCGGTACCAGATCGTTTTGGCACGAAAGAGCAGCTTACGAAAAATGCGTTGATGCGAGTTTTGTTCCGTTCTGCGATCTGGCGTTTCAGGTTGGTCGGGGGCAAGTCCCGAACGGATGGGCTATCGATATTGTCTAACTCTATTGTTGTTCGGAACAAAAAAGACTCGATGTAAATCAGAAAGAAATATCGAAACTGCTATTTGTCGCACAGCCCAGGCGGAGCCTCGCAACCAGATCCTGGCGATCAGCGAGAAGTGTCTTTTAATTTGTGATTTCCCGAGACTTCTCGCTGATCGCCACCATTGACGTCCCCAAATCGTACGAGTACCGCCCATGGCCGAGTACGAGTAGGAAAAACAAGGATTTCTAGTCACTGCTTCACTTTGAAGTGGTGGGCCGCATGGTCTGCCACGGCCGTCGCTTTTGGCTTTGGAGCAACGTGGTTCAACGTGGTTGAGACAATGACGCATTTTGAGCTACAATGGTGGAGGATTTGCCTAAAACCACGGGAATTGCTCCCCGAAAACCGTTCGAAGAATAGGAATTGAAAAAAATTGGCTTCGCTTTTGGTTGTACGCGGTGCCAACATTGGTACCCACTTTTTGATTCGCGAAGCCAAACAACGATTGGGACGGGATAGTCATTGCGAAATCCACTTGGAGGATTCCGAAGCTTCTAGAACTCACGCCGTGATCGATTTTGTCGACGGACAGTATTTGCTAAAAGATCTTGGCAGTAGCAATGGAACCTTTGTCAACGGAAAACGGATCTCGGAACATACGCTTTGCGTCGGCGACCGAGTACAAATCGGCAAACGACTGATGCTGTTCCGTCTAAGTTTTCGTCCTTTTGGACCTGCCGATAATGACGTCGATATCGTACAAAATCCTAGCGGTGAATCGTCCCAGATCGTTGGCCGCGTCGACATTGAACAGCAGTTGCTGGATCAGACCGACGATTGGACGGAAAAAATTCAGACCGAAAAGGCTTCTTCGGATGCTAAGAGTCACTGGGAGATCATGTACCGCACAGCCATCGCGGTCAGTCGAACATTGGATATCGACCAATTGCTCCACCAAATCTTGGAACTCATCTTTCAGTGGGTGAATTGCGATCGAGGCTGCATCATGCTCAACGACCAGGAAACCGGCGAGCTAATGCCTAGCTGCCGTCGCAATCGCGGAGTTAATGTCTCCTCGCACCGCATGACGATCAGCAAGACCATTTTGGATTACGTCAGCAAAAAGGAAGAAGGGGTCTTAACAAGCGATGCTTGCGAGGACGAACGTTGGAACCCCAGCGTGAGCATCTCGACTGGGGGAATACGCGAAGCGATTTGTGTCCCGATGAAAGGCCGTTACGGCAGCGTGGGTGTCATCTACATCGACACGTCGATCGCGGTTGGTCAATACGCGATGAGTCGTGCACGAGTCTTTAATGAAGAGCATCTCAAAATGCTGGTCGCCATCGGCCATCAAGCAGCTCTGGCTATCGAAGACACCAACTATTATCAAAGTATGGTGCAAGCCGAACGTCTTGCAGCCATGGGCCAGACCATCGCCACCCTCTCGCACCATATCAAGAATATCGTCCAAGGGCTTCGCGGTGGTGGCTATCTTATCGATCAAGGGATCCAAGGCAACGACATGGACGCCGTCAAGAGTGGCTGGCGTATTTGCGAACGTAATCAGGAACGCATCGAATCGTTTGTGATGGATATGCTCACCATGAGCAAGGATCGCAAGCCGAATCGGAACCCTGTGGATCTACGTACCGTCATCGATGAAGTCATTGAGTTATCAACAGCTAGGGCATCCGAAAAATCTGTTTCCCTGTCCTGGATCCGCCCAGAGGTATCCCGAAACATGATGCTCGATGGTGAGGCGATTCACCGAGCGCTGATGAACTTGGTCGGTAACGCAATTGACGCTTGCGTTGAAAAAGTCGATGGCCACGTCGAAATCGTGCTCTGCGAGTCCCAGGAGTATGCGAGAGTGCAAGTGCGAGACAATGGAGTGGGCATTGCTGCGAATGATCTTGGCCGCATCTTCTCCATGTTTGAGTCCAACAAGGGAAATCGCGGTACCGGCTTGGGATTGCCGGTTAGCCTCAAGATTGCCAAGGAACATGATGGTACCATTGAGGTGCGGTCCGAAGTGGGCACCGGAACGGAATTCGAACTGCTATTACCATGGAAGTCGAACCGAGCGCCAAGCACCTCAGAATCCTTGCCCACCATTCCGGGATAGCCTACCCGCTTGTTGCTTTTGACGTTAGCATGGAATTTCACTCGAGCTAACAGCCCCCCTTCCTTGGATTTTCACATGAACGCTGACACCCCCAACCGCCGCGATTTTCTTCAGTCCACTTCGATCACCCTGGCAGCCAGCACGGCCCTGGTTAACGCAGGGGCATTAATGGCTGGAACCACTTTTTATATGACCATGCAGGCGATCACACCCAGAATGCCGCTAAGTACGTAAAGTATGTCGACGAGCTGAATTCTCCTTGGGTCGGTATGCAGTTCGATATCGGTAACCACTGGAAATACGGCAGCATGGGCGATTGGATGCGTCAACTCGGCAAGCGCGTACTCAAACTGGACATCAAGGGCTACAACCGAGCCGCAGACAAGTGGTCACGTATCTCGGAAGGGGATATCGACTACGCTGACGTTCGCAAGGCGCTCAAAGAAATCAACTTCTATGGTTGGTGTGCAGCCGAAGTCGGGGGCGGCGATGCATCGGAACTAAAACGCATTGCGAGCGAAATGGATTTGGTGTTCGGCTTGGTGTAGCGACGATCTGCTCTAGAGTTATGGTAAAGATCCCCCGAGTTAAACTCGTGGGCATTGGCATGCCGTCGGCTTTACGCCGAGGGTTTTGACCATCTGCTCTAGAGCTATGGTGAAGATCCGCCGAGATAAAATCATTGGCATTATTCGTGACCATACGTTTTAAGTGACGCGGCAGCTCTACGCGGCTCGGCGCTGCTGTTGGCTTGCTCGATTCATTGGGATCGTTCTACATCCCGCTTCCAAGGCCGCACTAGCCGACTCAAGCCGACTTTGAATCGAACGAACATAGGATCTATCGCGAATTCCCATGACCCAACCCAGTCTTTCTGCGACCGTCTTGGGACTCATCAATCCACCTGCCAAATGACCTAGCCGTCGGGCCAAAGAATCGATGACAACACCACTCTCTTCGATGGCTGCGTAAGCGCAGGCTAGTTGCCCACAGGCGCGGCCAATTTCGTAGCCCGCTTCCTGGCCCGCGGCAACTCGCTTGGGGGCCTTTATCGTTACTTCGCGAGCGACTTGAATTTCGATTTCCATGACTGTGGCCAACAGCGCAAACTCGACTTCCGCAATTTCGCGCTGACATGGCTCGAACCAGCCGCCTAAGTTTTTAAGAATTCCCTTCCGGAAAACTCCACCGCAAAACAATGGAGCAACAGCGTTCTGCTCCAATGGCGTTACTCTACGATGCGGCAACGAATCCTCGGAAAGGCCAACGTAGACTTCGTTCGAAGCGATATCGCCGACGGGTAAGCAAACGGCAGACACACTTTTGTCGCTCATGAGATGAAGGGCTTCGTCGCACCAATGGGCATTGACCACACAGCCCGGCAAGATCACTTGGATGATCGGCGAACAGGCGGAAGCGACGGCCAAGTTGAGTTGATTCGTAAAACTTGCACCCGATTCGGACTCGATTAAAATCGCTTCGTCTTGATCGAGCCGGTATGGATCGCGGTAATGACCATCGTGAGCTATGACGATTTCGAAATCGCTCTCTCGACTCTCAAGAATCGAGAGGAGAGTTAGTTCGAGACCAGAATCATCGTGAAGGTGAGGAACAATGATTGAGAGACGCGGCACTTCAATGGACTCCATCAAATCGCGATTTGGCGAACTGTATCAACTTGAACCCTAGAGTCGATCGGCCAAATGGAAACCTAAATCCAGCCAATTGAACGTTTGCCAGTTAGTCAAGCTTGGAAAACTTTGATGCATGGGCGAAATCTCTCACCTGCCGGCCCTCAGCGAGCGGCGCCTTACTGCAAGGGTGGAGCCTTTGGCTTTTCGAGGAGTGGCTGAGTTTTGGTCCAACTCTCCACATTGGCCGTTGGGCGCGCATGAGGTACCAACTGCCCCACGGCTTTCGTCACCTGCTTGTTGCAGGCTTTGCATTTCGTTGGTGGACGCTCAATTTCCGAACTGCAAAACGGGCATTTGAACGCGACGCCCGGCTTTACTGCCGCTTGCCAGAGCCCGTTGATTTGACAGGCGGGAACCCAGACGGAATCATCTTTTCGCACTTCCGTTTCCCCATCTATTTCGCCACTACGAATCAACTCGAGCAAACGGCTCGATGGAAACGGGCCTTGCTCTCTCCCCACTTGAATCCGATAAAACCATTGGGTCATCGTTTTTCTCGCTTTATCGCTCGATTTCGAAAGTACCTACTCTGACAGGCGTGATCATTGTGGGCTGATTGTTGAGGAAAGCACAACAACTTTTTTCATTGAAGTTTCCGATGAACCTGCCATGATTTGCCTTCAATCGTCGTAGTCCGCAACAAAATAACTACCCTAACGCCAATTCTTAAGAATATGCCATCCGTCCTTGCCCTGTTCGCCCACCCTGACGATATCGAATTCGTAGCAGCCGGTACACTCTTGCTGCTTAAGGATTTAGGGTGGCAAATCCACTATTGCAACGTCGCAAACGGATGTGGCGGTTCGGCGGTTACCGATCGAAACGAGACGGCAGCCATCCGTCGCGCGGAATCCGAACGCTCTGCCCAGTTGCTGGGAGCAACCTACTATCCCCCGTTTTGCGATGATTTAGACATTTTTTACAATCGAGAGAATTTAGCTATAGCCGCGGCCATCGTTCGGCATGCCAAACCGTCGATTGTCCTCACGCATGCTGCTGCCGACTACATGGAAGATCACATGGAAACTTGCCGACTGGCAGTGACGGCTGGGTTTGCAAAAGGGATTCAAAACTTTGCTAGCAATCCGAAAACCCCCAGTTTTGATGGCGATGTCGCCATTTATCACGCGCAGCCACACGGAAATCGCTCCCCAATGGGTGAAGTCGTAATTCCGAAGCTGGCGATTGCGATCGATTCAGTAATCGATCGAAAACTGGCGATGCTCGATTGCCATCAGTCTCAGCAGCACTGGCTTCGGTCAACCCAAGGCATGAACTCGTATTTGCAAACGATGTTGGAGCTCGGCGCAGAAGTAGCAACATTGGGTAAAGTCGATTGGAAATACGCAGAGGGCTGGCAAAAGCATTTGCATTTAGGTTTCAGCGCTGGCGATTTTGATCCGTTGCGAGATTTACTTGGTTCGGCTAGCAGATGAAGCAAACGCCGTGGCGGGGGAACGCGAAAAGCGTTAACCTCGTCACAATCCATTTCGAACGCTTTTGTTCTAGTATTGCCAAGGCTTTCGTCGATGTCCCCAAGGTTGTACTGTCTCGACTAAGGAAAAGATTTTATCGCCATGGACATCGATCGAAACCGATATTTTATGTTCGGCATCATACTGTTCCTGCTTGGACTACAGTTTCGCCTGGTGGACTCATTTGTCTTGAATGAGAACAGTACGCGTGCCCTGCACCGTTTTGCTCAAAAGTCGAAAATTGCCGACAATAATTTAGCAACGAATGTTTACATGCAGGTCGGTACGCCGAAAAAGAACTTGCGCCCACCCAGTTGGCTCGGGTTCGTATTGCTGACTGTTGGCGGCGTGATGTCCCTGCATGCGATGGTTTTGCCAAGACGTCAATGAGCCGAAGCGAAACGTGTCGATTCGATACCCTCCGTTAAGAGGCATTGGAAAATGCGAGTTTTACGATCATCTGCTTTCTGGGTAATCTTTGCCGCATGCATAATGGCCGTTTTCGCAAACCTGGGTGGCGATAATCCGATGACCGCAGGCGCAAGCGAACGACCATCGCTAACTCAAATGTCGAAAGAAGAATCTGTTTTGAGAGAGGGAACCTCACTTACGGAAGTGAAAGGCCGATTTAAGAAGCTGGGGGAACGGCTTCAATTTATCGAGGACGGAACCACTAAATCCTTCAAATGCTTAGAAAACCTCTGCTTGCAGCGAATCGCTACCAATCAACACGACGACGACCGCAAAGTGACTTGGATTGTTTCTGCCAAAGTGACGGAATTCAACGGCGAAAACTTTTTGGTTTTGGAAAAAGCCGTTCGCGGCAGGTAGTCCAATCGGGTCGGAAACGCCTCAAAGATTGACTTTCTCGCGTCAATGAACGATAAAGGGGTGTAACAGTGTCGCTCCGCCGACACGACAC
>JBBRJI010000094.1:0-12627 GCA_038219625.1 Pirellulales bacterium
GGCAACGGTCCCAGGACGATCATTCGGGGAATTGACGATATGTCTTTTCCATTTGCGAGTTCTTAATTGGTAGCAGATCATAGCCTAACGTAGCTGAATTCGTGCCGGTGCTGAATTCGTAAGAATTCAGTGCATTCCTAAATTCTCACGAATTCAAGATCCGAACGAGCGAATTGCCTTGTTCGTCCTCAGCGAAAACCATAGCTACGACTGCTGGTCAAAAAGCGATTTTAGACCTTCTCGATAACTGGGATACTGACAACGAACCGCCAATTCGGACTGGATTCGGTTGTTTCGAATTTTTTTGTTGCCATCGCTTCGCGAGCTTCCACGCCCAGCCCCGTGTGGTTTAGGCGGTTCAAAAATGGGCTTGGGCCAATTCCCAAGTGTGGAGATGTACTCGTAATATTCCCGCCGGCGAACCGGGGTCCCGTCGCTTACGCAGTACAACGAAGACTGCATGTTTGTCGATGATACCGCACGGATCGTCTCTGCAAGATCATCGACATGGATCAGGTTCAAGTAACTCTCCGGATCGACTAGCAATGGAGTCTCGTCGCGAATCGCTTCCCAACGCGGAACTCGGTCTGGACCATAAATCCCCGCAGGTCTTAAGGTCACTCGCTTGCCCTCCGAAACATGCGAAGCGATCCATTGCTCGCCTGCCCAAGCCGCGATGGAACCTGGTCTCTCAGGCGAAACAGGTGAGTTTTCGTCCACCCAACCTCCCTGTGGCGATGGTCCGAAGACTCCCGTCGTCGATAAATATATCCACTTCGTTTGCGTCCTAGTCATCTCCCACCGAGGGGTTGTTTCCGAAAGACTCGCAAGATGATTGAGCCCCCGTGTGTGTGTCTCGATGGGCGGTAAACCCAATTGCGGGGAGTGCGAAACGGAGATCAAAATGGTCGCCAAGACTGGCGATTCTTGCTCGAAAACGGTTGGCCAAGAGTTCGAGGCCGGAAGCTCACCGGAGAGCCAATCCCAAACAAAGGGCTGGATTCCAAAATGGCGCAATTCGTTGACCCGAGCGGTGGAACGAGTGATCGCAAATACGCGATCCCCTTGTCTGAGCCAACGGCTTGCAACCCGCATTCCAACGTACCCGCAGCCGACGATCAATCTAGAAGCCATGTCCTATGTCCCCGGATAAATCGGCACGATCGCTACAAAATCGCAGCATTTGAGGCGCCCTTCGGATGCTTTCTTGAGTTTCTTGAGTCAAACGGGTTTCATTTTGGAGTTTGTTAGCGAATAATCGAACCCGCATGACCAATGTGCGGGTTTTTCGTAGATTGCTTGCAACAACAGCTTATGGTGATGGAGTCTATCGTGCCCAGCAAATGCCGCAACTTCGACAAATTATTGTTAAAGCATCTCTCTTGGCCGTGGCTCGGTCGGCCGCTCTGTGTGGCTCTGATGATCTGTGTGGCTCTGATGATGGGTTGTTTCGTTGCCGCTTCGGTCGCACAGGAAACTGTTCAGCCCCCTAAAGCAAACCCAAACCTTCGGCAGGGAATCGATCGTACTTCTTTGCGGCCATCGATACCCGAATCCAAAATCAATAGTTCAACCAAGACGATTGGGATCACCTCGGTAGATCTTGAGCCGGGACTCGGACGGATACTTAAGGGCAGTGAGCCTCGCAATCAAGCCGATTGGATTTCCCTTGAAAAACAGCAGACCAAGGTAGCTGAAAAAGTCAACTTGGTCACCGTCAACCTGCAACATGGAACCACGCAAGGTAGCGGTGTCATCATCACTGGCGAAGGCTATATTCTAACCGCGGCTCACGTGGCTGGCCGCCCGAATCAAACGATTCGTATCACGTTGCATGATGGAACTCGCGTCGAAGGCGTCACCATGGGAGTGAACCGAGATATGGATGCGGGTTTGGTACGTATCACAAAAGTCAGAGACACGGCAGTCGACCCTTGGCCGCATGCATCCCTGGGAGCTTCTTCGAATTTGCAAGAAGGACAATGGGTCATTGCGACCGGTCATCCAGGCGGTTGGATGCCGGATCGGCCAGCCGTGGTTCGAATTGGCCGGCTCCTAAAAAAAATTCCCTCCACACTCGTGACGGATTGCTCGTTGATCGGCGGCGATAGCGGTGGCCCACTTTTCGATCTAGAAGGCAAACTGATAGGCATACATAGTCGGATCGGCGTCGAGGTGGACGACAACATGCACGTTCCTGTCGACGTTTTTGACGAAAGCTGGACGCGTCTGGTGCGAAATGAAGCTTGGGGTAGTTTGCCTGGTTTCAAGCCTGCCATCGGTGTTCGAGGCGCATCAGACGAAGAGAGTGAAAAAAGCTGCAAAATCTCCCGCGTCGAACCCAAAGGCCCCGCAGATAAAGCCGGAATTCGTGCGGGTGACGTCGTCTTGAAATTCGATGGCCAACCGGTTCAAAATTTCGACGAACTGAAATCTGCCGTCGAATCGGTGACGCCTGGAGAGCAAGTCACGGTCGAGATACAGAGGGACGGCAAGCGTTTGTCTCTGCGATTAATCGTTGGTGTCAAGGAATAATTCGTTCCATTGTCGGGTTCTCCATTGTTATAATGACGTTTGGAATTTCTCGAATCGAAGCAATGTAAGGCAAGCCCCGATGAAGAATAGGTTTTCTTGGATTGTTCGCGGAACCGTAGCCGCAAGCATTGTCGCCTATGCCACACTGGGTGATCCACTACTCGACGCATGGATCGCCGCAACCTCGATAGAGCAATCCACTCAAGCCGACATGCAAGCTTGGGTGGACGCTTATCACACGGACGAGAATAGCCACGGGCGCGCGAATGCCGGTCCCAGTTGGAAGTCCCGCTTGGTTCAACAGCAGGGTACTGGGCGATTCGGACGAGAAACCCAAAACGAAAGCAGTCGAGCCCACCAACGCAGTCAGTCGTCCACATTGCGAGCGTTTCGTGAATCGGTCGGTGACAAATGGAAGTCGACAGTACAGATCCTGGACAAGAATCGCCAAATCGCGTTGGGTGCAATCGTTTCCGAAGATGGCTGGATCATTACGAAGTCAAGTGAGATCCCCGACCGAACGATCGAAGTTCGTCTTCACGATAATTCAAAAGCCGAGGGGAGCGTCAAACTGCGAAGGAACGACCTGGACTTGGCATTGATTAAGATTGAGCGAAGCAACTTGCAAAGTATTCAATGGAACACATCGGCAGCCGTGCGGGTCGGAGGCTGGATGGCCACGACGGATATTCGCAATCAGCCAGTTGCGATCGGCGTTTTGAGTGTGACCAGTCGTAATGTTCGACGCGAGCGAGCGGTCTTAGGAGTTGAGTTAGGCTTTTCGATCAATGGCGAAAACGGCGCTCTGGTTCAGAAAGTCTTTGATGGAAGTGGCGCCGATCGGGCTGGAGTCCAAGCCGGGGACCTGATTACCGCCCTTGATGGAGAGGTACTGACATCGCAAGCCGAGGTATTGGCACGACTAAAAGGTTTGGTAGCCGGACAGCGAGTCGACGTTGGTATCCTTCGCGACGGGAAGAAGGCATTGATTACCGCTCAGATGATGGACCTGAACAACTCGTTGCTCGATCCGACCGAAATGGAGGTCAATGGAGATATCAGTTCGCGCTCGACGGGCTTTCAAAACATCATGCAGCACGATACGGTGATTGCTCCGCACCAATGTGGTGGTCCCGTGGTCGATGTCTATGGAAATGCGATCGGTCTCAATATCGCTCGGGCTGGGCGTGTTTCTTCGTACGCCATCCCTGCTAGCGTGGCGAGCCCCGCCATCAATGAAATGTTGGCGTCAGCGACCGGCAAGACATCGTCCATCGACGAAAGCGTAGTTCAAGCATCCGCGAAATCGCCAACTTCCACGAAGCCGATTGAGTTGCCAGCCTCCGTACCCAACGGTATCGTGGTGGAGGTTCTAAAGCCGGAAGTAGTTCTTCCTAGCAGTATCAGTCGACCCTAGCTCATCAAAACACAGTCCAACCCCAAAGGAACTTTGTGATGCGTATCGATTTTGGTCGTGTGTTGGTAATGAGCTTGATGTTGCTCATGGTTTTCATCGGTTTGCCATCGTATGCAGTCGAACCCTATGGCCCCGCAGATGCGCAGATCACCATCGTGGCAATGGATCCGATGGCAGCCCCGGTACCATTTGTCTCCGCCTTTGTGGATAGCTCCCTTTCGCCTGAAGTTCGGCGATCCATTACGTCCGCATTGCTGTCAATGAACGAGTCGCCGGACATGCTCAAGGCCATGGAGACCAAGCTTGGTTTTTTGCCTTATGAAGTTGCGGAGTCGGCGCAGGAAAAAAAAAGTGGGCAAGCAGTTCGCTAAATGAGACCAAAGAATCCGTCACGATATTGAAGACGGGTGAACTGTCGAATTGGTCGCAATAGCGAGGTGCCTACGGTGACGGACATGCATCAGGTCTTCCCTTGAAATGGGTCCATCCAAAGCGATTGTGGAGACACGAATTGCCGGCTCAAGGCATCGGCGGCGTTGCCGCAACGGACGAGTTTGTGGCTGTCTCCTCGCGCGATACCAGCGACCAGTCGGATCTATTCGAAGTGCTAGATGCGGAATCCGGCGTCACGTTGTTCAAGCTTGCTTATCCCTCGAAATTGGAACTGGACTACGGCAATTCACCACGAGTCACACCCTGTATTCTCGATTCATGCGTTTATTTTTTGGGTGCCCAGGGACTGTTGCATTGCCTCGATTTGGAAACCGGAGAAGTACTTTGGAAGCGGCATCTTGTAGAAGATTTGGGTGGAAAACTTCCGCAATGGGGCTATTCGGTCTCTCCCATTTTGATCGATAACCAACTGATTGTGCAGCCGGGCGGCGTAGAGGCTGGATGGACAGCACTTGACCCAATGACCGGTAAAGTGCTTTGGAGAACCAAGGGACGACCTGCGGCTTACGCCTCTCCCATCGCCGTAGAATACCGAGGGCAAAAGCAGTTCATTGGCTATGATGCGGTCACGCTCGGTGGATGGTCCGCCACCGATGGCAAACGGCTTTGGGAAATGAAACCCGACGTTCCAAAAGATTTTAACGTCCCGACCCCGGTCCTAATTGAAAACAAAATCGTAGTGGTAACCGAAAACAACGGCGCGCGAGTCTACTCGATGCTGCCTGCACAAGGAGAGTTGGAATATGCTCTCCAACTGGAAGCGAGCTCGGAGTTATTGGGTGGCGATTCGCACTCGCCTGTCCGCGTTGGCAATTGGATCGTCGGAGTCGATCGCGATTTGGTAGTTCTCGATCCATTGGATCAACTCAAAGAGGTTGCTCGCTTTTCCGATGTGGCGTTGCATAAGCATTGTTCGTTGATCGTAGAGGACAATCGCATCTGGGTTTGCACCGGCAATGGAACGCAAATACTATTGCGCATCGATTCGAACGGCATTGCGGAACTCGGACGATTCCAGCCGTTAGAAGGAACGGGGGAAATCTTTTCGCATCCGGCAATATGCCATGGCGTGCTCTATCTGCGAGGCCCATCGTGGCTGGATGCGTATTCCCTTGGCGGCGAGAATGATCGATAAGAAGGGGGGACACCATTAGACTTTACCCTCAAGAGTAAAAGGCGAACGAAAAAAAGGAGAGATTCATGTTTGGTCGCAAAGGAGTGAAGCGCGTGGTCGCGATCGAAACCGAAGAAACGGAGGCCGTGGAGAGCGAAGGCTTCTCCTTGGAGGAACTTGGCTCCGCGTACGCCATGGCAATCGAACAAGCGTCGAGCGACGTCGCTTCCATCAACGAATTCGCTTTGAGCCCAGACAACGCTGCAACGACCAACGTGCCTGCCGAGTCCATGCAGGAGGAGATGCTGGAAGCCCCCGATGCCATCGAGACGGACAGCGTACCAGTCACTCCTGAGACTATTCTCGAAGCGATGCTGTTTTTGGGCACAAGCAACAATCGACCCATAGCGATTGAAAAACTGCTTGAGCTCTTTCGCGGAATCTCCGTTGCCGAACTCGACGAAGCGGTCGACTCATTGAACGCGTTGTACCGCGAACACGATCGGGTCATGTGGATCGTGCGAGAGTCGGGGGGCTACAGTCTGCAGTTGATACCAGAACTACATTTGGTTCGAGATCGGTTTTACGGCAAGATCAAGGAGACGCAGCTTACCCAATCCGCGATCGATTGCTTATCTCTGGTAGCATATCAACCAGGTGCAACCAGAGAGCAACTCGAGAAACAATGGAACCAGCCGGCTGCAGGCATGCTCAATACGCTGGTCCGAAAAGGACTTCTCAAAATCGAAAAACGTCCCCCGGAAGATGGTCCGGGCGAACAATCGCACTATTATACGACAGATCGGTTTCTCGAAATCATTGGCCTGGAATCGCTTGAAGATTTACCCTTGTCGGAAGATATTTGATTTGCTCAAACGGCACGGAGTACCGTTCCACACGTGCACAGGCTATATTAGCGAATGCCCCCGAGTTTATCTCGGGGGATATTTACCATCCCTCTAGCATAGATGGTCAGTACCCCTGGCGTGAAGCCAGGGGCATGAAGAAATGCGACCGAATGGCAAACCATTCTTGCGCGACACAAAAAAACTCCATTTTGCGGCTCTAGTTTGCGATTCGCACATTCGTTTTCCTCTCTCAAGAATGGACCCTCCATGCGTATTCGATTTGCAGTCCTCGCAGCATTCTTTCTTATCGCTCAAGCAGCAGGTAACAGTTTGACAACCCAAGCACAAACAGCCAAGCGAACGCTCGGCACCATCGAGCGTTTTGACAGCCAATTCGACAGTCTACTAGCAGCCGATGCGAAGCTTGAAATATTGGCCGATGGTTTTACTTGGACGGAGGGGCCCGTTTGGATGGGAGACTCATCCACCGGCCACTTGCTATTCTCGGACATCCCTCGCAATACAACTTTCAAGTGGACGGCCAAGGATGGGATTCAGCTATTCATGAATCCATCAGGATACACGGGTGTCACGTACTATGGATTGGAACCAGGCAGCAATGGTCTGCTCAAGGACCTCGATGGCAATCTAGTATCGTGCGAACATGGCGATCGACGAGTCAGCGTCCTCACTCCTGGAGGTGGCAAACGCACCTTGGCCGATAGCTATCAAGGCAAGCGACTGAACAGCCCTAATGACGGTGTTCTCAAGCGCAACGGCGATATCTACTTCACCGATCCGCCGTATGGACTTCCGATGCGAGAAAACGACCCTCGCCGTGAGTTGGAACATTTCGGCGTTTACCGAATCGCAAAAAAGGATGGATCGCTAACCTTGCTCACCACGGAACTGCAACGTCCCAACGGAATCGGATTTTCGCCAGACGAAAAGACCCTATATGTCGCCCAAAGCGATCCGAAAAAAGCCATTTGGGTGAGCTTTGAAGTTGCCGCGGACGGAACGATTGGCAAGGGGAAACTGTTTTACGACGCGACCGCTGAAGTTGGAAAGATGCCAGGTTTGCCGGATGGTTTGTCCGTGGACATGCAAGGAAACCTCTGGGCAAGTGGACCGGGAGGCATCTGGATCTTCAACAAGGATGCCAAGCTTTTGGGGCGCATCAACACGGGTGAGCGAACCAGCAATTGCGGTTTTGGCGAAGACGGCAGCACGCTTTTTGTTACCGCTGACAGCTACCTTTGCAAAATCCAAACCAAAGTCAAAGGACTGCCGTAGCCAAGCGAGTTCCTCACTCTCGTGTGGCACGCCCCTGAGGTTACGAAGGGCGTGGTGAATCGCCAGGGACATTTGCCACAATTCCCACGCCCATCGCTAGCGCTTTGGGACGTGCCACACTGGGCTGACGTGCCACACTGGGCTGACGTGCCACACTGGGTTGGAAAGTAGTTACTTCGTACAATGGTTGCGAACCCTACGATTGGGGCATCGTTTACCCGCACATACGCTAAAGCTTCTCACGGAAAAAAACAATTTGCTTGCGGTCGGCTAGTTTCGCGTTGTAGGATTAGGCATATTGAGGCGATGCGGTTCGGTGCCTACGGTAACTCTTTCCTTTTCCTGACTTTTCCGATCCACAAGGAGTTCTTTATCGTGATTCACTATTCGTGTGACAGATGCAAGCGCGACATCGATGGTTCAACAGACCTTCGGTACACAGTAACTATCGAAATCGAAGCGGCTCTGGACGGACCCGATCACGAGTTGGTGGATGATCCAGACCATCTGGACGATATCCAGGATATGCTGGATTCCGCAGACGACCTATGCAGCTCGGTTTTCGACGACGAAGTCTATCAGAGGAAGCAGTTCGACCTTTGCAAAGACTGCTTCCGACAGTACATCAAAAACCCATTGTCCAGAGAGACAACCATCCCTATGGGCTTCAGCAAGAATTAGCAATCGTTTAGCAGTCGTCTAGCAATTCGACCGCCGCAAATTTCTCACCTTCTAGCATCGAGAGGCTTGCTCCACCGCCGGTGCTAACGTGAGTCACGGAGTCTGCGAATCCAAGTTGCTCTATTGCCGCGGCACTATCGCCACCGCCGATGATACTAATCCCATCGCACTTCGCGATGGCCTCAGCCACCGCAATGGTGCCATGGTCAAACGGTGGCATCTCAAAGACACCCATGGGTCCATTCCACACAATAGTCTTGGCTTTTTCGACGATTGCTGCAAACTTCTTGGCCGTTTCAGGACCGATATCCAGTCCCTCCCAGCCTTCCGGAATCTTTCCCGCTGGTACCACTTGCTTATTGCAACTTCCTTTGAAATCATCACCGCAATGCGTGTCCACCGGCAGCACCAACTTATTGCCTCCCATCGCAATCAGCTTTTTAGCAAGTTCGACTTTGTCTTTTTCGACCAAGCTCTTTCCGGTGGATCCACCTTGCGCCAGCGAGAACGTGTAAGCCATCGCTCCACCGATTAAGACTTGGTCGCAAATGCCGAGGAGGTTTTGAATGACATTGATCTTATCGCTTACTTTGGCTCCGCCCAGGATCGCAACAAAGGGGCGTTCCGGATTGGCAATCGTGTCGCTTAGATATTGAATCTCCTTGGCAACCAAGAAGCCAACGACTTTAGGCTTGTTCCCCATGGCCGTAGGGACGGCGACCATGGACGCTTCTAGACGATGGCAAGTGCCAAAGGCATCGTTGCAATAGATGTCGGCCCAGCCTGCAAGCTTGTTGGAATACACCGGCTCACCGTCTTTTTCGCCTGGATTGAATCGCACGTTTTCCAAAACGAGCACTCCGCCGTTTTGAAGCGATTTGATCTTGGACTCCGCGTCCGGACCCACGGTATCGGACGCAAACTCAACTGGGACACCCATTAGTTCTGACAATCTTTCGGCAGTGGGACGAAGCGTAAATTCCGGTTCTGGCCCCTTACCTTTGGGTCGACCGAGGTGGCTCATCAACACCAATTTGCCGCCTCGTTTGATAACGGACTCAATGGAAGGCAAAGCCATGCGAATACGGCGGTCATCGGTAATCGCGCCCGAGTCATCTTGCGGAACATTGAAATCAACTCGCATCAGGACGACTTTGCCCAAACATTCCACATCCGCAATACTCTTCTTTGCCATTTCGCTCTTGCCTATACCAATGGGTGGGAAATCGCGGCCTCGGAATATGCCCGAGGCTGCATCTAAGACGCTTTTTTAACGGAAAAGCGGGTTCTGCATAGCGCCAAATGAACCTGCACTCACAAGTTAGCCTAGTTGCGATCCATTTGGCGCATCAGCCAAGGCTGTCCCAATTCCTGGGAAGCGGGAAATGCCTGGGAAGCAGGAAATGCCATTCGGACCCAATTGATTAGTTGGAAACTGGAGGGTATAGTGGGGGGCAGGTTGCGAGAAAACGACCCCTTAGCTGGTGTTTTCGGGATGGGACGGTTCCGATCGGCTCTGCTAAGCCCACCGATGCTTCATGTTGGCTTTGTGCAAAATACTCTTCTTCTCCTAACGCGAGTTTGCCTCAATTCTCGCGGAGCCAACGTGACGCATTATTATTTCCTCGGTACAAAAACTTACACGGCGATTTCAACTTAATATTTCACGGAGTATTCTTCTATGACCCCTGCGGAAAACCAACACAATCCATTGCCTGCCGAGACTCGGCGCGACTTCATCAAGACCTCTTCCGCTGTCCTAGCTGGCGGAGCGTTGGTCGGAAGTCTGCCCATTGCTCGTGCCGCACATACTTTCGATAGCGGCGAAATCAAAATTGGCCTAGTTGGCTGCGGCGGTCGCGGGACCGGAGCTGCCACTCAAGCCCTCGATACAAACAGCCCTGAAAATCGCGTCAAATTGGTCGCTGTGGCCGATCCGTTCCAGTTTCGAATCGACGAAGCTCTCAAGGGAATTCGTGGCAAACACGCCGAACGCGTTGACGTGACAGACCGAACGTTCGTTGGGGTCGATGCCTTCAAGCGATTGATTGATTCGGATATCGATATGGTGATACTTACCTCCCCGCCTGGCTTTCGCCCATTGCACTTCGAAACGGCCGTCAAAGCAGGCAAGCACGTTTTCATGGAAAAACCAGTGGCCACCGATGCGCCTGGCGTTCGACGAGTTCTGGCAGCAAATAAGCTTGCCAAGGAAAAGAAGTTGGTCGTGGCCGTCGGCTTGCAACGACATCATGAGTCCGGTTACCAGGCGACGATCGCCAAGCTAAAAGAGGGTGCTATTGGTGACATCAACTTCATGAGATGCTATTGGAATGGGGATGGCGTTTGGACCCGTCCACGAAAGCCGGAACAAAGCGAGCTGGAGTACCAAATCAACAATTGGTACTACTTCAATTGGTTGAGCGGCGACCACATTTGCGAACAGCACATTCACAACCTCGACGTGATCAATTGGCTGATGGATGGCCCACCCGAATCCGCCCAGGGTCAAGGTGGCCGCCAAGTCCGTACCGGACCAGACAGCGGACAGATCTTTGATCACCACATGATTGAATATACCTACAAGAATGGTGTTAAGCTCCTCAGCCAATGCCGCCACATTCCAGGTTGCTGGTCTTCCGTCAGCGAGTATGCACACGGCAGCCAAGGCTGGTGTGATATCGGTGCAGGCAAAATCTACGACCGCAACAACAAGCAGATTTGGAAAGCTCCAGACAACGAAAACGGGCATGCCAAAGAGCACAAGGATCTGTTTGCGGAAATTCGCAAGGGAGTCATTCCAAATGAAGGGGACAACGGAGCTTACAGCACCATGACCTCCATTATGGGCCGTATGGCAACGTACACCGGAAAAGTGGTCAAATGGGACCAATGCCTCAATAGCAAAGTCTCTCTGGCAAATACGGACGCAATGAGTTCATTCGCCAACGAGGCTCCGCTCCAACCCGAAGGGGGTAAATATTGGGTCCCAACTCCAGGAATTGACCCTGAACTAGTGATCTAAGGCTCTTTCCCGCCTAAGAGTTGGGTTTATTGCGTAGCGGAAGCCGCGTAGGCTTTCGGTAGCGGAAGCCGCGTAGGCTTTCGGCGACCTCAAGAGGTAAACCCCAGTGGATTCGTCCTAACCACCGAAACTCTTGGCGAGTTCCGCTACTCTCAAATCCAGCATGCAAGCACTTTCGGCCCGTTTGGCAGCCTCTCTATCGCCACGATGGCGAACTGCCAAACGGGCCGTTTTTTTGGTGCGTCTGTAAGGTATAATACGCCTACCATGACTGCACCCGAATCTACACCCCCCCCGGCCAACGTCTCTCCCTCTCAAGTAGGTTCCAAGCTCCTTTCCAGGTTCGTTGATATCGACGCGTTGTTTTCAAGACCTAATAACGCGCCTGCGACGTCCAAGAAAATTCCAATTCCTCTCGAACGGTTTCAGCATCTCGAGCAGGAAATTCGAAACGCACCTGCCAATAGCCAGCCCTACATTGAACTCGGGCAGATCTATCTCAATCAGGAACGTTGGAGCGATGCGAAGCGGGTCCTCGAAAACGGCGTTCAGTTGTGCCCAGAATCGGAACCGCTTGTCCTCATGCGCGAGGAATTGTTGCTTCATCAGGCCAGTCAACTGCTGCAACAAGCCAAAACAGCACTGGCGCAAGAGCTGACCGACGAAAACAAGCACGCTCTCGAGCAAGCTGAGGTCAATTACGCCAATGAACGCATTCGCGTTTGCCGAGATCGATTTGATCGGCATCCTGAGCAAAAGGAAATCCTAATTAATTGGGCCATTGGACTGAGGCAATTGGCGAGATTCGATGAAGCCATTGCATTGCTCGTCAAAGCAGCCGACGAACCCGATTTGCGAGCTCGAGCAAGCCTCCAATTGGGGATGTGTTATCAGACGCTCAATCGACCTTTGGATGCTCTCTCTGCCTTTCGCAAAGCGTCGCTCTTTCGTGCCCCTCCGCCGGAACCGAAAATTCGGCAGCGCGCGCTCGAACTGGCACTGGACCTAGCCGAAGAACTCGCGTTGATCGATTCGGCTCGGTTTTACGCGGAGCAGATGTTGATCGACTGCGATCGGGTAAAACAAGCTCAAGTAAAAGAAAAACTTCGCCAACTAGAATTGCGGGACCTCTGACATGTTCCCCTTTCGCTTCACGGGGTTAACCCCCATAATCTTCTTTAGCGATTGGCAATGAATTTCTCAGCCGTCCGCATTCTTAGATTTTTATTTTGGATTTCGATCGAGGGTGAAAGACATG
>JBBRJI010000095.1:0-12611 GCA_038219625.1 Pirellulales bacterium
GGCTTCGTCTTTTGCATAGGCTTCGGCGAATAAAGCCAAACGCGAACCGTTTGGTACTTGTTTTGCTTCATGTGGTGTTAACTAGGGCAAGCAAACCAGCCGCGCGGTGCGGTGAACGGATTTTAGCCTGTCGGACGATTAGAATTTTGGAGATACGTTATGGCCACAACACTTACTCCCACGCGTTCCACATCCGCTGGGAATCCTCGAGACTCATTTTCGTTGTTGCGTAAGGAAATGGACGATTTGATTTCTAATTTTTGGGGCAACAGTCAATCCAACTGGCCTTCGCAGTCCATGTCGCCCCCTTTGGATGTCGTCGAGTCGGAAAACTCATTCATGATCAAAATGGATGCACCGGGGCTTCAAGCCAAAGACATCAACGTTCACGTGCATGGTAACACGCTGACATTGGACATCGAGCGAACTGTTGGCCGCGATCTTTGAAACGACCGTCGTAAGTAAGTGCGACGCAAGAAATCGTGCATAAACCCGACTGTTCTGCACTTCTGAAAAACGATCCGAAGGCGGTAAAATGAACAGTGCAATCGATAACAACGTTCTGACACACGATGCCTTAATTGAATCGCTACGAGATCCGTCGGCATACGTTCACTCCGTGACCGGACCAGTCGTCTTGCATGAGACGCATATTTCCTGGGTGTTGCTTGCTGGGAATTTTGCTTACAAGATAAAGAAGCCGATCGTAACGGACTTTCTCGATTACGGAACCCTTCCGAAACGGCATCACGCATGTTGTGAAGAACTGAGGCTAGGAAACCGCTATGCAACGGGTCTGTATCTCGACGTAGTTCCGGTTACGTTTGAGGATGGTCAAATCCGTATGGACGGCGATGCGCAGCCCATCGAATTCGCAGTCCGGATGCGGCGATTCCCTGAGGACGCGTTGCTTAGCAGGCAACTGAGAGAGAATCTCGTCACGAAAGAACACATGATCCAACTGGCTTCAAGCATTGCAGGCTTCCACGCTGTTGCATGGAGGCTTGATCGGCCAGCCGGGGAAATAGTTTCCAGGGTTTTTGATCAAGCCAAAGAGAATTTTAATTTTCTGCTTGATGAACCTTTGCTCCAGTTGGATCCAATGCTTCTACGTCTAGAAAGTTGGACCACGGCTTTTTTTAATAGCTATCAGTCGCAATTTCGTAGCCGAATGTTCGACGGGTTTATTCGGGAATGCCATGGGGATCTGCACTGCGACAACGTCGTTTTTTGGGCTGGACTTTGGGTGCCGTTTGACGGCATCGAATTCAATTTCGAATACTCATGGATTGACGTTTCTAGTGATGTCAGCTTTTTGGTAATGGATCTTGATGAGCGAGGACATGCAGATTTGTCAGCGATTTTTCTGAATGCCTATTTGGAACAAACGGGTGACTATCGATCGTTGTTGGTGTTGCGATGGTACCTTGTATACCGAGCCATGGTGCGAGCCAAGATTGCGGTGATGCGCGCTCGGCAATTGAACCAAGTGCAGCGTCTGGACTCAGAACAAATGGCTCCAGCCAGGGAGTACATCCAACTTGCCAATCGAATGATCAAGCCGGTCAAGCGACATCTGTGGATCACTCACGGTGTAAGTGGAAGCGGCAAAACGACGGCAAGTCAAAGGATCATTGAAAAGGAAGGTGCGGTTCGAATTCGCTCAGATGTCGAACGCAAGAGGCTCTTCAAAACATCAGGCACAACGCAATCGGGCAACGAACCGGGCGAGCGCATGTACTCTCCCACGGCATCGGAGGCGACCTATCGCCGACTATTCGATGTCGCAAGGGACATCCTGCGAGCCGACTTCCCTGTGGTGGTCGATGCAACCTTTTTAAAACAATCCGATCGGCGGCGTTTTCAAATGTTGGCGAACTCAGAGGGAGCCGATTTTCGCATCGTTGACTTTCCATTGGATGAAGAAACTCTGAAGAAACGCATAACCCATCGAAGGTTGACGCAAAACGATGCGTCGGACGCGACCTTGGCAATTCTGGCCAATCAACTGTTGACTCAACAACCATTGACCGCCGATGAGTTGGAAGTGACCATTGATGGAAGCAACTATTGAGAATAACATTGAGCGGAAAATTACTTTCGGTTTGCCATTGAAGCATGAGGGACAAGCCGACGATCAACCCCAAATAAGAACGACCGTAACCAAATTTTAACCATCTCAGAAACGAGTTTGAAAATGAAAGTGCTTCTCACCACGGATGGCTCCGAATCCGCAGAACAATCCCTCCGTTGGTTCTCTCGCTTGCCGATCGCACACAGTCGATCGTACGAAATCATCACCGTTGGAAGTTTTCAAGTCTACGGCATGGTGCCAGCCAAGGTCCACGATGAGTTCGTCCGACTGGAATCAGCTCATGCTCTCGACTCGTTTCAGCGTGCAGAAGCCATCCTTCAGGAAGTCGGGCTGGAGGCTGTCCAAGTGCCTTGCTTAGGGCAGCCCGCTGACGAGATCACCAAGGTTGCGAAAGAATCCAAAGCGGATCTCATCGTGCTTGGTGCACATGGTCGAAGTCAATTGACTCGCATGCTTCTTGGAAGCACTAGCGAAACCGTCGCGCGTCATGCGCCCTGCTCTGTACTCGTCGTACGCGGCAAACATGAGTCGCATTCCAAAGAGGGCCAACCGCCGCATCTTACCATCGCATCGGACTGCTCCGAAGTGGATGACCAAATTGCAGCTCAAGTCAGCGGGCTTGGCCTCCCGAAAGAAACAAAGCTCGAATTGGTCTCGGTGATCGAACATCCCTACTTGCTGGAACCGGCTTTTGAGTACGATGCCCAAATCACTCAGGAGACGAAATTCGCGATGGATCGGTTGGCAAAAAAACTGGAATCAACTTCTGCCAATATTGAAAAACATGTGTTTGAAAAAGTGCATGTCGGGAGTTGCATTCTTGATTTCATCGAGAAACACCCAACGGATATCGTCGTCCTAGGGGACAAGGGGCGATCCGCCATCGGTCGCTTCTTTTTAGGAAGTGTTTCGCGTTTTATCCTGCATCATGCTCCGTGTTCCGTTTTGTTAATAAGAAAAAAGATAGAATGAGGGATCGTCGATCTAATTTCACGGCAGCCGAACTCGCGGACATTCAGAAATCGCTGAATTCTCACAAGTTCAGCTTCCGCATTGAAGCATAGAGCCAGTCATGTACGATCAACCCTTGGCCTCCCTCGTCGCTTCGCTCGGTAGCGATATCCGCAATGGATTGTCTCAAAAGGATGCGGCAGAGCGGCTCGCTCGCGATGGAAAAAACGTCTTGCAAATGGCCAAGACAACCCCGTGGTGGAAGCGATTGGCTTCCCAGTTTTATAATCGGATGATCGCATTGTTGATTGCCGCTGCGATCATTGCTGGATTTCTTGGGGATTGGATCGATACCGCTGCGATCCTGGCAATTGTTGTGCTGAACGCTCTGCTCGGTTTTTTCCAAGAGCAGCGCGCGGAACAGGCAATGGGTGCCTTAAATCGATTGTCCGCGCCTCAGTCAAAAACGAAACGAGACGGAATCACCACCTTGATCCCGGCAGAACAACTCGTCGTTGGAGACATTATCTCGTTAGAAGCGGGAGATCGGATGCCTGCAGACGCACGATTGGTCGACGAATTCGGATTGCAGACTCTGGAGTCTTCGCTCACCGGTGAATCTACCCCGGTCTTCAAGCGAGCCAATACAGAACTCCCACCCGGCACACCACTGGCAGATCGCGTTAACAGCTTGTTCGCAGGGACATCAGTTACGGCCGGGAAAGCGACTGCAATCGTAACCTCTACCGGAATGAACACCGAAATCGGTGGTATTGCTCGGTTGCTACAGCAAACGGAGGCAGACCAGACTCCGCTACAGCGGAGGCTTGCCGAATTGGGAGGCGTTCTCGTCCGGGTATGTTTGTCGCTGGTGGCCGTGATTTTTGTACTGCAATGGTTGCGAGGTGGCAAACTCGTTGACGTCTTATTGACAAGTGTTAGTTTGGCAGTGGCAGCCATACCGGAAGGATTGCCAGCCGTGGTCACCGTCACGCTTGCAATTGGTATGCAGCGTATGGCCAAACGCAACGCCCTGATTCGAAAGCTGCCCAGCGTTGAAACACTCGGATGTGTTACGGTCATCTGTACGGACAAGACAGGAACCTTGACACAAAATGAAATGACGGTTCGCAAATTATGGGTTCTCGATCGCACTTGGCGGGTCGACGGACAGGGGTATTCTTCAAAAGGAGATATCCATCTTTTGAAAGCATCGACGGATTCACCTAATGCAGCAGGCCACCCGGAGACGCTCGTGCGTCTATTGCAATACGCCGACGGTTGCAACAACGCGATTTGGTCTCGCGAAACAGCTTCAAAACCAGCGACTTCGCTTGGTGACCCAACCGAGATCGCCTTGAAGGTCGTCGCAGCCAAGGCAGGGGTCGTGTCTGGTTGGACGCTTGATGATTTGGTCCATGAAAATCCTTTCGAATCGGACCGCAAACGGATGTCGCAGGTCTACCGAGATGAGTCGGGTGGGCTTTTGATGATTGTAAAGGGAGCACCGGAAGAGGTGCTCGCAGTCTCGTCGCATTATCTTCAAGAATGCGATTCGGTTGCATTGCTCGACGAACACCGCCAGCGAGTATTGGAACGCAACTCAGAAATGGCTTCCGAGGCACTTCGAGTCTTGGCCGTTGGATATCGGAAGGTGTCCGAGTCCCCAGCCGATTGGCAATCCGAATCGGATTTAACATTCATCGGACTGATCGGCATGCTCGATCCACCTCGCCGCGAAGCCAAAGAAGCGGTCCAGCGTTGCCGAAATGCTGGTATCCGACCCATCATGATCACCGGCGATCACCCTGAGACAGCCATCGCTATTGCCAAAGAGGTTGGCATCGCAGAGTCCGACATCCGGGTGATGGTAGGTTCTGCCATCGACAGCAATTCGGAAAGAGATCTTGCCAAGAAAATCATGGACTATTCCGTTGTCGCTCGCGTCACTGCAGAACACAAATTGCGCGTCGTCAACGCATGGAAAAGCCATGGCCATATTGTAGCGATGACCGGCGACGGGGTGAACGATGCCCCAGCCGTCAAGGCGGCAGATATCGGTGTCGTGATGGGGATCACAGGTACAGATGTCGCTAAGGAGGCCGCTGACATGGTGTTGACGGACGATAATTTCGTGTCGATCGTGAACGCCGTAGAGGAGGGACGTGGGATTTACGAAAACATCCGTAAGTTCCTTCAATTCTTGCTCGCATGCAACTCGAGTGAAGTGATGTTCATGTTTGCCGCCTCGCTGATTGGATGGCCGTCACCCCTCTTGGCCATCCAAATCCTTTGGATCAATTTGGTAACCGATGGCATTCCGGCACTAGCCTTGGCGAGCGAACCGTTGGGCAAGGATTTAATGACCCGGCCTCCACGGCCCATCAACGAATCGATTCTCAACTGGGAAAGCGGGCGGGTGATTCTGGTGCACGGACTGCTCATGGCCATCGTTACTCTGACAGGTTTTGCGTGGAGCTATCAAGGTACGCCCGAAAGACTGGACGAAGCGCGCGCGGTCGCCTTCTGTATTCTGACGTTGACCCAGATATTCTATTCGATGGCCTGTCGTGATCTTGACCGTATCATGCCGAGTGTTGGGCTATTTTCGAATCCCTTTTTAGTCTTTGCAATGGTGGGATCAGTGGCGATTCAACTCGCGGCGATTACAATTCCATGGTCGGCTGAAATATTGGGGTTGCAAGCGATGCCCTGGTCCGATGTACCAATGATTCTACTATTGAGCTTGATCCCAGTCACCCTGGTTGAGCTCAAGAAAATGCTCTTTCCAAAATGACCGCTGCTAAGCATTTTGATAAATGGATCGAAGGACTCACGTCGGAAAGTACCGTCGCAGATGCAGCCCGAAGTTCATTGCAACATCGAGTGCAGGCCGTTATGGAATTCTTGCCGTTAGCTTCGGAACATTCTGACGAGAACTTGGAATATGTTCACCTACTAAGAGTTTGGACTCGACGATCGATGGCGGCAATCACCCTCTACAAGAAATTCCTACCCAAAAAACAATTGCGACGTCTTCGAAAGAAGCTTGAGAGAATACGCGATGTGGCTGGTGAAGCTCGCGATCTAGATGTCCTTTTGGGGCAGATCATGCCGCAAGAATCCATAATATCGAATTCTCTTGCGGCCAGAATACGACGGCGGCGCGAGAAAGCCCAGCGACCAATCCATCGATGCTTTCGTCGCATGCACAAACATAGACGATTGGAGAAACTGCTTAAGAATTTGCTTCAAAGTGTTTCCGACAATGGCGAGTCGGCTCAATCGTTTGGAAACTGGGCTCAAGCAGCGATGAGATGCGTTACCGACCGTTTCAGCCAAGCGTTTCCCAGCGACCAGAATGACCTTCGAGCCATGCATCGCTTCCGAATCAGGGTCAAAAACCTACGCTACGCCATGGAGCTGCTTGCACCAGCCCTCCCTGTCGAATTGAAGGACTCCGTCTACCCACGCATCCAAGAGCTGCAAGATCTACTTGGGAAAATCAATGATCGCGCCGTTGCCATATCCAGGCTCGGCAATTGGCTCGCAACCTGCCCAAGAACAGTCGATCGATGCGAGCTTACGAAAGAACTTGCTCAAGAAAGCGAGCAGCTAATTCAAGCTCAGAAATGCTTTTACGGGTGGTGGACGCTCAACGTTCAGTCTCAAATACGGGAGTCTTTGATACGACTTACGAATACGAATCCATCCTCAGTTCTGGAATTGCAAACCTAGTGAGTCCACTTAAAAAACGTCCGCTGCCACGCTCCGTTTGGATCTTGAGCTTTGTCTCCTTCCTGGCTGACATTTCAGGCGAGATGATGTACCCACTATTGCCTCTGTTCCTGATCGGTGTGCTTGGATCGTCCAAGACTCAATTGGGTGCGATGGAGGGAGTCGCCGTCCTCATTGTTTCATTGATGTCGGCATACGCGGGAATTCGAAGCGATCGCAAAGGAAAGGGAGGAGGACGGGTACGATGGATCCGAATCGGTTACGGCCTGCCTGTACTTGGTAAGGCGATTGTGGCATTGGCAACTGTTTGGCCCATGGTTGTCTTCGGAAGGATTTTAGATCGCTTTGGTAAAGGACTGCGCAGTGCCCCGCGCGACGCGCTGATTGCGGATGCAGTTTCGGCGGAACAACGCGGACGAGCATTCGGTCTCCATCGAGCCCTTGATACGGCAGGTGCTTTGGTGGGTGTGTTGCTTGCCGCCTTCCTGTTGTGGTGGTTGACCGATTCTCCGAGGTTCGATTCAAGCGTCGGCGTGTCCACCAAAATTGTCGATTCGCCCGCCTGGGTCTATCGAGCGATATTCGGATTCAGCTCCGTGTTAGGCCTCGCTTCGCTGGCGCTCACCTTCTTCGTGCACGATGCTCCTGCCGTAGTTAGCGATCAGCGCGATTCGTCGGTCATGAGCGGCGACGAAGAATCACCCACACCAACCAGCCTAGCGAGAAAAAAGTCTGGCTGGTTTCATCTGCCTGGTTCGTATTGGGCGGTGCTGGGTGTGTTGATTCTGTTCTCGTTAGCGAACAGCAGTGACACGTTCCTACTTTTGAGGGCCCGTGACCTTGGGTACTCGTCTTGGTCGATCGTCTTGGTGTATGCCTTGTTTAATGTTACGTATTCCGCGTTGTCCTATCCGCTGGGTGTTCTAAGTGATCGCATCGGCAGGTGGCGGATCATCGCAACAGGCTGGTCCATCTATGCTGCTTCGTATGTTGGCTTTGCATTACTCCCTAATTCGTACGCCTGGGGCATGTGGCCACTGATGGCTTTTTACGGTGTGTATATGGCGTTGACCGACGGTATCAACAAAGCGTTGATAGCCGATCATGCTCCTAAAGAGCATCGCGGTGCGGCGATGGGTCTGTTCTATGCGTTGACGGGAGCGACAACCTTGATTGCAAGTCTTCTTACAGGCGTCGTCTGGGACCTCATCGGGCCGGCGCCGGCCTTGTTGCTTGGCGCAGGTTTTGCGATGCTAGCGCTGCTGGCACTGGCCATCCTGGGCCGATTTGTCGAACTGGAAAAAGCGACCAAGTAAAACTCAAGTCGACTTGCCGATTCCAACCCCTTGGGTCTCATCAAATAATTTGTGGATGTGGTGCTCTTCGCCATAGACCGTGACCACACCGCCAACGCGAAGGATGATTGTTCGGTCGCATGCTCATTCCGAGGTCAACGCATTCGTCAACAGCGGTTTCATCGCGGATGCTTGCTTAAAGTTCGAAACGCGTATGGAATAGAATTCAATATTTGGATTCTCTCGCACCAACACTTTGTCATCCCATTCCGATAGCAACAGGATGGCATCATTTCCGTAGTGGTCGCAGACCAGTTTTGCCGCATACGACAACTTCAGATTTGCCTTTTCTTCGGCAGTCGCGTTAAACCACCTGGCCAATTTGTATTGGCGCCAACTTAGGGAGGTCGGAGCATTGTATTCCGACTCTAGTCGGAATCGGACGACATCGAACTGCAATTCACCCACCGCCGCCAAAATCATTTCTCGGCGAGAAGATTTTGTTTCATAGAAGACTTGAATAGCCCCTTCCTCTACCAGCTGTTTTAGTCCTCGATCAAATTGCTTGCGGCGCGACGTATCAGGGCAATCCAGGACAGCGAAGAACTCCGGAGAAAACTGTGGCAGTGGTTCGTACTGAATGGTTTCTCCCTGGCAAAGAGTGTCCCCGAGTTGGAACTCACCCGGACAAATCACGCCGATGATGTCTCCGGGAAAGGCTTCTTCCATTGTCTGACGGTCTTGACCAAAGATTCGCAGCGCTCTGGGTATACGCAGTTTTTTGCCCGTCCTCGCAACCACCACTTCCATGTCTCGTTGAAACTTGCCGGTGCAGATTCTTAGGAAGGCAACGCGATCTCGATGCCGCGGATCCAGATTCGCCTGGATCTTGAATAGGAAACCTGAAAAATCTGGTTGGCTCGCGCGAACAATCCCAATGTTGCTGAGTCGATCGCCCGGCGGTGGGCATAACTCGAGAAATCCTCTTAAAAAGTGCTCGACACCAAAGTTGGTCAGTGCGCTGCCGAAAAACACGGGAGTTTGTTCACCGCGCAGGAATCTCTCAGGGTCAAGTCTGGCACCAGCCATTTGAACCAGATCGACTTCTTCTCGCGTCGTATCCAACAGGGTTCGAGTAAGCGGTTGTGTTTGCTCGCTCGGCTTAGCTAGGTTAGTAGCACTCTCGTCTTCATCGATAGCGACTAAGTCGGACCACTGTTGTATCTCGGCAGTTATCCTGCGGTCACTATCGCGCTGGTGAAAAAGATGAACTGTATCTTGATTCAAATCGACGAATCCGCGGAACTCCTTGCCACTTCCTAACGGCCAATTCTGAGGGACAGGCTCAATCGAGAACTTATGCTCAATCTCGGCGATGATTTCCAAGGGCGAGCGCCCCGGTCTGTCCACCTTATTTACAAAGGTGATAACAGGTATCTTTCGCAATGCGCAGACTCGGAACAGCTTTTCGGTTTGCGTTTCGATTCCTTTGGCTAAATCGATAACCATCACTGCCGCATCCGCAGCCATCAAAGTGCGGTAAGTATCTTCACTAAAATCATGGTGCCCGGGGGTGTCCAGCAGATTGATCTGACAGCCTTGGTATTCGAAGGTCAGCACGGTCGAGCTGACGGAAATCCCGCGTTGCTTTTCCATCTCCATCCAATCCGAAGTAGCCGCTCGCTGCGTTTTACGCCCGCGGACTGCCCCCGCCACTTCGATCGATCCTCCATAAAGCAACAGCTTCTCGGTCAGTGTCGTTTTGCCAGCATCTGGGTGAGAGATAATGGCAAACGTCCGACGTCGCTTGCGTTGGACGTCTATCGATAGATCGATGCCCGAGGAGGTTGGATGGGTTTCCGAGGGTAGCTGGCTTGCAAGGGATGAATTCATGGTGTCGAAACCATATCTTAGTTGCTGGCAAGAAACAAGCCAAAACGGGTCCAAACCCAATCCCGATAAAGCAGAAATCCCTGTGTTTTCGCTACTGCTGGGCTTATCCGAGGAATGCCCCCGAGTTCCACTCGGGGGATTCTTACCATCTCGCTAGAAAAGGATGAGTTGCATTGGCTCTCCGTCGGTTTTAACCGGCGGAAGCAACGTCTCGCCCCGCTGGGACATACCCAGCGGTAGCGAAACGCATTGAAAAAATGATTTACAGTGTTGCGTGAAATTAAGCTTTCTCCGCGTACAGCAACCAATACGTAACAGGGATGACAAACAGCGTAAAAAGCGTTGACGCAATCAGTCCGAAAATGAGAGACCAACCGAGGCCCGAAAAGATCGGATCCAGCGTGATCGGAATCGCCGAGAGCAAAGCGGCACCAGCGGTTAAAAGTATCGGTCGCAGCCGAACAACGCGGCTTTCGAGGATGGCATCGAACAGCGGCCGTCCTCGGGCGACGGACTGCTGCATAAAATCCACCAGAATGATTGAATCGCGGGTAACAATCCCAGACAAAGCGATCATGCCGATCATGGCCGTCGCCGTGAAGTACACGGGATCGGGATAGCCACCCACCGATTGACTCAGCATCGCATTGAGCAGATAGAAACCCGGCATCACTCCTAGAGCAGTCAACGGAATCGCAAGCATCACCACGATGGGAACCAAAAACGATCCCATTTGGGCCACCAAGATGATGTAGATCATCAACATGGCCGCACCGAAGGCAAGTCCTAGATCGCGAAACACGTCGAGAGTAATCTTCCACTCTCCTTCTCCAGCAAAGGTCACGCTGGTGCCTTCGGGGACTCGCCAATCGATTCCGCTTCCGTTGGTCAGAAAGGTTCGTGTACCGACAGTTCGCGGTTTTGCATCCTCCACAAAATCGGGTCCGTTTGCCATTTGGTCGCTCAGAATATCGATCACACAATCGGCTGGTGGCCGTCCAACGCACTCGGCAAAAACATAAGCGACTCGTTTCAAGTTTTTGTGATAGATCGTTTGGCTAACTTGTTCGGTTCGCCAATCGCCGATCTCGCGCAATGGGACGAGTTGGCCACGCGAGTTCTTCAGGCTCAATTGGGAAAGATCTTCTTGGCTGGATCGAAGTGCTCGTGGCAATCGGAAAGTCAGCTTCAGTGGGTTGCGTTCCCCCTCGACTCGAAGCATGTTTTGCTGGTCCCCTTGGAGAGCAATTTGGATAGTGTTGGCGATATCAGCGACCGAGACGCCTGATAAAGCAGCTTTCTCTTGGTCCGGTTCGAAAACCAATCGCGGTACCATCGCTTCACGCACATCATCCACCTCGGAGACCCCAGGTTCGCGACGCAACCGTTCCGCTACGGTCGAAGCAGACAGGAGCACATCGCCATAGTCGCTGCTGTCTCGCCCGTAAACTTCGGCAACGAGCGAAGCCAAAACGGGTGGCCCAGGTGGCAATTCGACGATCTGAAGCTTTGCATTCGCGGATCGAGCCAAGCTCTCCAATTCATCTCGCAAACGCAATCCGATCGCATGGCTTTGTTGCTTTCGGTTTTTCTTACCAACAAAGTTGGCTCGCACCTCCGCTTGGAACGCCCCGCTTCGCAAATAGTAATGCCTGACCATGCCATTGAAGTCGATCGGCCCAGAGGTTCCCACCGTGCTCACGAAGTTGATAACCTCGGGCTGAACGGATAAGACGGACTCAATGTTTCGAACCACTGCGTCGGTTCGCTCAAGGGTCGCTCCCTCCTCCATGTCCAACAGGAACAAAATCTCGTTCTTGTTGTCGAACGGCAGCATCTTGAGCGGAACCATGCGGAAAACGCCCAAGCTCATTGCTGCCGCAGTTAGGCAACCCATGAACACCAAAAAAAGTACTGCTCGAAAACGGGTCTTGAGCAATGGCAACATCAAGGGGCGAAAGAACCGATAGAGAAGCGTTCTTTGAACGACAGCGGGATCGTACGCTTCTTCATGAGCGGGTTCTGTATCAATCGAAGACTCGGCATAACCCAATTCGTGTTCGGACTCCGGAATCAGCTTAGTTCCCCAAGTAAGGATGTGATACGACAACCAAGGGGTAATGGTGAATGCGACTAACATCGACATGAGCATGGCCACGGGGACGTTCAAGGCCATCGGCGACATGTAGGGGCCCATCATGCCGGTTATGAAAAACATGGGCAAGAAGCTAACGATAACCGCCAGCGTCGCGCTGATCAGCGGAGGGCGAATTTCGGAGACCGCCTCTAACACGATCTTGCGAGTGGCGCGTTTCCGATGCTCAAAGTGCCTTGCGATGTTCTCCACATCCACAATCGGATCATCGACCAATAACCCCAATGCCAGGATGAGTGCGAAGAGTGTCACGCGGTTGATGGTATAGCCAAACAATAAATTAACGGCCAGGGTCAAACCGAACACTACCGGCACCGCGATGGAGACAATCAATGCCTCGCGCCACCCCAAGCCAAAAGTCAGCAACAGGACCACGATCACGATAGCAACACCTAGGGCTTCGATCAGTTCGTTCACTTTTTCGTTCGCGACAATTCCGTTGTTGCGAGTGACGACCAATTGGACATCGTCGGGCAAAATTTCT
>JBBRJI010000096.1:0-12608 GCA_038219625.1 Pirellulales bacterium
CAAGACGCAAGCGGCCTTGCTGGAAGCCATGCAAGAGCACCAGGTCACTTCGGCTGGCAAACGATTCACGTTGCCCGAACCCTTCTTCGTATTAGCTACTCAAAACCCCATTGAGATGGAGGGTACGTATCCGCTTCCCGAGGCTCAGTTGGATCGTTTCATGTTCAATGTCATGATCGACTACTTGCCGTTCAAGGATGAAGTGAAAGTGGTATTGGATACGACCAGTAAGACGCCAGAAACGATAGAGCCCTTGTTTACGGGCGAGGACGTTTTGAAATTCCATGCCATGGTGCGGCGTATGCCGATTGCCGAAGAGGTGGCGGAGTATGCAGTTCGACTGGTTGCCGCAACGCGACCGGGACGCCCCGAAGCACCCAGTTTCGTCAATCAGTGGATCAATTGGGGAGCAGGATTGCGAGCCGCTCAAATGCTCGTTCTCGGCGCCAAAGCCCGCGCTTTGCTCAATGGGCAATCCCACGTTGCGATGGAAGATATCCGAGCGCTGGTGCATCCGGTCATGCGTCATCGATTGCTCCTGGGTTACAAGGCTGAGGCTGCGGGCGTTTCGGTCGAGGATTGTGTCGATCGTCTTTTGATTGAGGTCAAGTAGGGATGGCCATTCCGACATCCAGCAAAGTACCCGGCAGTGAGTCCTCCGGCGCTTCAACCGCACCCTCCGCGATGGATCGTTGGATAGATATGTCCACGTTGATGCGGATCAAAAATCTGCAACTACGTGCCAAGTCGGTCGTGGACGGTTTTCATAACGGTCTTCATCGTAGCCCACTGCATGGATTTTCTGTTGAGTTTAGCGAGTACCGACCGTATAGCGTTGGCGACGATCCTCGAAGCATCGATTGGAAGTTGTTCGCTCGAAGCGATCGGTACTACATCAAGAAATTCGAGGACGAAACCAATCGCCGCTGTTACTTGGTCATGGACAAGAGCAAGTCGATGGATTTCGGTTCTCTCGACTACACGAAATACGATTATGCTAGAACCGTTGCCGCCACGCTCGCTTATTATTTGACCCTGCAACGAGATGCAATCGGGCTCTTAACGTTTGACGAGGATATATCGGACGTGTTGACGGCGAGGTTTCGAACGGGTCAGCTCAAACGGATCTTGTCTTTGCTGGAGAAACCGTCCTCGGGTGCTTCAACCGATTTGCAACGGCCACTTTCGCATTTAGCAGACATTGTTCGACAGCGCAGTCTGATCATCATTCTCTCCGACTTCTTGGTACCCACCGAATCGCTGCGGATACCGTTAGCTATGTTGCGGGCTCGACATCACGAAGTGGTACTTTTGCGAATTCTTGACCCAACCGAAGTCACGCTTGATTTGGAAAAGGCGAGCATGCTGGAAGATTTAGAGACCGGCAAAGAGATCTACGTCGATCCTAATTTGGCCAAAGCCTCTTACCAAACGAAGTTTAAGAAACATGAGGCCTCGCTTATCGAGTTGGCTGGCCAGCTCGGTATTGGTTGGACTTCGTTGCAGACGAATGAATCGGTCGAGCATGCCCTGTTTGATTTCCTGAGTCGGCAACAGCGCTCGAATGTTGGTAGCCCGAGGACTCGCGCCATTATTCGCGGTGGTATCACACACGGAGGCCATCGGTGAGTTTTCTAGCTCCATTATACGCTTTGGCAGGATTGGCTATTACGTTGCCTATCCTTTTTCATTTGATTAGGCGGCGTCCGAAAGAGCGGAAACTGATGAGTTCGCTCATGTTTCTGGATCCGACACCACCCCGATTGACCCGACAGAGCAGTATTGACCAGTGGTTGCTATTGTTGTTGCGGGCTACTGCAATCGCTTTGCTTGCGTTCGCTTTCACGCGACCGTATTGGAACACTCCAGCAGAAAGAGAAGCGGATCGGATCGGATCGCAGAGGATGCTGTTGATCGACACCAGCGCCAGCATGCGACGCGACGGCCTTTGGACAGCAGCCGTTCAGCGCATCGAACAGATCATTCGGCAGTCTGGGCCAACGGATGCGATCTCGGTCTATCAGTTCGATCGTTCATTGCGTCCGTTGATAGCAATGGACACCGCACTTCAAACCCCGGCATCCCAACGGCAGATGCAAGCGATTGCGGCCTTGCAAGGGGTCGTCCCAACTTGGTCTCATACGGATTTGGGATTGGCGTTGCTGTCTGCGGCGGATCTGCTTCAAACGGATTGGGATACTTCGTCGGATTCGAACGCGACCACAAGTGAAATTGTTGTGGTTACGGATTTCCAGAATGGAGCTGAAGTGGAACGATTGGCGGAATACTCTTGGCCTGCCGACTGCACGGTTCGCATTGAGCCGGTGGAGTCGAAATCAAAAGGAAATGCGAGAGCATGCCTACTGGCTGCAGAAGAGACAGTTGCCAATGTCAAAGTTGCCAATGTCTCTGCGGATGGCAAGTCTCGTCTGGCAAGTAGTTCGGAGGAAGAAGGCAGACCAGCCGAAGCAAGCAGGCCAGTCGACGCGGAAAAGCTTCGAGTGCGTGTCACGAACACGACAGGTTCTAAACTAGAAGCGATGCAACTCCATTGGCTCGATGGTCAGCTTCAACCGATTGAGAATTCCAAGGTGTCATGCCAGGTGCCATCAGGTAGCTCGCTGACCGTGCGAATGCCCATACCGCCAAAGGGTACGATTGCACTTCAACTCGAGGGAGACGGAACCGAATTCGACAATCGCTACTACATGAGCCACAGCGAACCGATTCTGTCGGACTTGCTATGTGTTGAGGAGCTGTCCAAAGCGCCGGACGAATCGCTTGGTTTCTTCCTTCGTCAATTGCCTATGAGCGATGCGGGAAGAACGGTAACTTTCAAGTCCAGAGAACCAGCATCGCCAGATCCATGGCCTTCGCCAGAAAGCACCCCATTGATCGTTGCATCGCATGACTTGAGCACTTCCGATGGATTGGCGGCGTATATTGAACAAGGAGGGCACTTATTGTGGGTTTGGGATGCGGTTGCATCGACCGATAGCAGCGACGGAATGAACAAACCGTTTGACTACTCGATCGGTCTTCAAAAACTAACGGGAATGAGCGATTGCAAGGTCTCCGAAGCCAAAGTCCGGCAATACGCCATGTTAGAGTCCGTAGATTTTCGACATCCCTTGTTTGCGGATCTTTCCGACTCGAAGTTCAATGATTTTTCGAAGATACGTTTTTGGCGACATCGTCGGCTAGTCTCCAACCGCATGGACGATTGGCGCGTATTGGCGAAATTCGATGACGGTTCACCAGCTTTGATTTGCAAGGACCAGGGGGTTGGAAAGATCTGGATCTTAATGGCAGGCTGGCAACCGAACGAAAGCCAACTGGCTTTGTCAACCAAATTTGTGCCACTCATTTCTGGCTTGTATCGTTTGGCAACTCCGGTCGTTAACGATCCGTTGTCCTATCGCGTCGGCATGTCTCTGGAAATCCCAAGCGATCAGAGAATCGATTCCCCTGCGGGCGTTGAAATCCGAGGGGATGTTGTGGAGGGAAAAGCGGCCAAATTAATTGTTCTTTCCGAGCCAGGTATCTATCGTCGGGTGACTGCCACTGGAATAGAATCCCATTTGGCAGTGAATTTAGCGGAATCGGAGAGCAATACTTCGGTTAGCGGTTTGGAACGCTTAGAAAAACTGGGCGTAGTCATAAAGGATAGCAAACCAATCAAAAAAGACGACGCTTCACGACGCCAGTTGCGAGCCGTTGAGCTTGAATCGCAACAAAGTTGGTGGCGTTGGGTGATCGTAGGTGTAATCGGGGTTGTTGGCTTGGAATCATTATTGTGCATACGTAAGGCAGGTTGAGCATGGATCCGCAAATTGCTTATTTAGTTTCAAGGGTCGCCAGCCGATATCGTACGGTTCGATTCGCAAAACTGTTGGCTTTCGGTTGGATACTTGTCGCCGTAGCTACCGTGGTCCTTTCGCAGTTGGGTTTGTTACCCAAGTTCAGCATCTGGTATCTGCTGGGTGCGATAGCGGCTATTGCAGGTTTATGGTAGGGGCTTCAGATGGCTTACCGAGACCCACGTTGGATAGCAAACAGCATCGAGGAGAAATTTCCCTCGCTAAAACAACGCTTGGTGACAGCAGTCCAGCCAACGCCCGATAGTACGTCAAGTTACCTCAGCAAGTCATTAATCGACGAAACGATCAGCCACTCACGTTCGAATGACTGGAGTCAAACGATAACCAGTCGCAGCATGGGGGGCGCTTGGTCAAGTCAGTTTGCTGCGCTTGCTTTGGCAGCAATTACTGGATTCATGGTCTATTCCAACGAAGGTCAATCGAAAAACGCCAATGTGAACAAGGGACAAGTTTCGGCTAACTCCGACAAGATCCAAGTGGAGCCGGGGCACGCCGAAGTTGAGCGAGGAAGCGATGTCGTGGTGAGTGTGCGTTTTGCAAACGACGTTCCAAACGAAGCTTGGATCGATACCGAATGCAAGACTGGAGAAAAAGCTCGGCACCCCATGCAACGCAGTCTCAAGGATCCATTATTTGGTGGTTATCTGCGAAATCTCCAAATTGACCAGACTTACCGCATCGATTACTTAACTGGGGCGAGTTCTAGTTTTAAACTAAAGGTGTTCGAGTACCCTGCGTTGACACAAAGCGATGCAAGAATCGAATCCCCGGATTACGCTAGACTTGCAGCCAAAGAGATCACCGATACCCGCCGGGTCTCGGTGGTAGATGGTGCTACCCTCACCTGGAAATGCCAACTGAACAAACCCGTTTCCGTCGCAGAACTCGTGGACCAAGCGGGCAACGTAACGCCACTAGTCGCAAGCAAAGAGGATCCGCTATGGGTTGAAGCGAGCTTCGTCATGACGGAGTCGCAACGATGGAAGGTTCGGCTAGTCGATCAAGAGCAGCGCGCCACCAAATTTGAGGAAGAGTTGTCGGCCAAGGTCATCCCCAATCAGCCGCCGGAAACCAAATTGGTTCGAGCACAAGATGAGAGTGTCTCGCCACTTCAAGAATTGCAAATACAGGCGACGGCCAAGGACGACTTCGGAATCCAACGTTCGGGGCTGACGTATGTGTTGGGAGACGCAGAGCCGACGGAAGTGACCATTCCGTTCGACGAGGCCAAGAAGGGCAAAGTAGAGTTGTCGCACTTGATCGATATGGAGTCATTGCAAGCCAAACCCGATCAACTGCTCAGCTACTATTTTTGGGCGGAGGACATAGACCGTGATGGAGCGGTTCGACGCGTTGACGGTGACATGTTTTTTGCAGAGGTACGCCCTTTCGAAGAGATCTTCCGAGAAGGCGAGAGTATGTCCAAGGAACAGCAGAGAGAACAAGAACAGCAGAAACAGCAGCAAGGCGAAAATGAGAAGAACGCAGAGGAGTTGGCTGAACTTCAGAAACAAATTATTTCCGGCACTTGGAACGTAATTCGACGTGAAAAGCCGAAGTCGATCAGCAAAACGTTTGCGGAAGACACTCAACTGTTGATGGAGTCGCAGCAAGAAGCGTTTGACATGACGGACAAACTGGCTGAGAAAATTGTGGACCCTCAATCGGAAAAGTATCTTGAGCAGGTTCGAGTGGCGATGACCGCTGCGAAGGAACTTCTTGGAACGGCTTCCATTGATTCTGATCTGATGACGCTTCGAGGTGCCCTGCGTAAAGAGCGTGAGGCCTATGAGGGGCTTTTGAAGCTTCGGGCTCGCGAGCACCAAATCGTTCAATCCAAGCAGCAGCAGCAACAAAAGTCAGCCAAGAGTGGCGCTCAGAAAAATCGTCAGCAACAGATTGACCAGTTGAAGCTGCAGGACGACGAAAATCGCTACGAAACGGAACAGAAAGCCGATGCGCCCGAACCTTCGGCCGAACGCGAAACACGGCAAGTCATGAATCGGCTGGCGGAGCTTGCCAAACGACAGGATGACCTAAACGAACAGATAAAAAACCTGGAAACCGCCTTGCAAGAGGCCAAGACCGAGGAAACCAAACAGCAGCTTGAGGAACAGTTAAAACGTTTGCGTGAAAACCAAGAGGAACTTCTGCGAGACTCGGACGAAGTGCTTGAGCGGATGAACCAACCAGAAAATCGCCAAGCTATGCAGGAAGCTCGCGAACAAGTGGAACAAGCTCGAAGCGATATGCAAAAATCGTCGGAAGCTTTGTCGAAAGGGGAAACTGCACCAGCACTCTCATCTGGTACTCGGGCTCAGCGCCAAATGGACGAGACAAAAGAGCAATTGCGTCAGACTTCTTCGAACCAGCTTGAACAGACTATGCGAGATTTGGTCCAAGATGCAAAACGGTTGGAAGAGCAACAGAAAAAGCTGGATCAGAAGATATCGCCGGCCAACCGCGACTCCAATCCAAATGCGCGGGACGCGAATCCTCCCGAACCTACCGATGATTCAGCATCTCCGCTCCGTCCAGAAGGGGATACGGTTCAGGAACCGAATACAAGAAAGGACTGGCAGGACCAAAAGAAAGAACTGAAAGAGCTGTTAGAGAAGATGCAGCAAACGGTTTCCGAAGCGGAGTCAAGCGAGCCACTCTTGGCCGAAAAGCTCTACGAAACCTACCGCGAGAGCAAACAAAAAGGGCTGGAACAGCGAATGGACCAGATCCCTGCCCTTGTCGAACGTGGTCTCGACGAACCAGCTCGACGGGCTGCAAATGAACTCAACGACGGCATTCGTGTGCTCAAAGAGAACATTGAAAAGGCTTCGGAGGACGTATTAGGGAGCGAGGAGCAGTCGCTTAGAAGAGCCCTTAAAGAATTGGAAAGAGCGCAGCGGCAACTGAATTCGGAACTCAACGCTCGCGATCCGAAAGCCAGCCCAGCGGAATCCGATCCTTCCGCACAGAATGCACAAAGCGGCGAGGCAGGCAACAACGAAACTAAGCAGCCAAGCGAACAGGGTCAACAAGGTCAACAAGGTCAACAAGGTCAACAAGGTCAACAAGGTCAACAACCAGGACAGGGCCAGCAACCAGGACAGGGCCAGCAACCTGGACAGGGTCAACAACCTGGACAGGGTCAACAACCTGGTCAGCAACAGACCGGCAATGGCTCTCGCAATCCTTCGCAGAGTCAACAGGCGACAGGCAATCGAAATGAGGGAGCTTTGCAGCGAATGGCACCTGGCGGTAGTGAATACGGACCTTTGACCGGCGACAACTATGGCAACTGGATTGATTCCTTGCGTGATGTCGAGGAGTTAGTCAGTGATCCTCAGATGAAAGGGGAGGTTGTAAGGATACGCGAGGTTGCTCGCGAAATGCGAGTTGACTACAAGCGACACTCCAAAGAACCTCAATGGGACTTGGTGCGAAAACTTATCGCGGAGCCAATCGGTCAGTTGCGAGAAAAGGTACAGGAGGAGTTGTTGCGCAAGTCCTCGGAACGCAGTGCTATCGTACCGGTAGACCACGACCCTGTCCCCAGCAAGTACCAACAGCAACAGGATCGCTACTACGAAAACCTTGGGGGCGCCAAGAAGCGATGAAAACAGGATCGCAGAACTCGAATCCTTCCGATTTCTTGGGCTTTCAAGAAATCGTTTTGGGAAGACCCGAGTGGTTCTATACGGTAGTGACGGTAGCGGTTCTATTAGCGGTTTTTACGCTTTGGTCGTATCGTCGGAGTGCTATGCCGCTCAAGTGGAAGGCTTTGGCTGTAGGGCTGCGACTGGTTGGTATTGCTCTGTTGCTCTTCTGCTTACTGGAGCCCATGGGGTCGTTACAACGCCCGAAGTCTCAGGCAAATGTCTTTGCTGTATTGATGGATAATAGCCAGAGCATGGGGATACTTATGCAAGAGGCGACGAAGAGTGGTCGGCTTGATCTTGAGTCTAGCTTGAGCGACGAAGCAACCTGGCAAAGGAAACTAGCGGACGATTTTCGATTGCGTCGGTACCTTTTCGATGCGGCCGTGGAACCAGTCGATACGTTTGTTGGACGGAATCCAGTAGGCAACGAATCCGCTCTCTTTCAATCACTTAAATCGCTCCGTGATCGGTATCAAGGACAGCCGCTGGCTGGCGTCCTTCTCTTTTCGGACGGTAATGCAACCGATCGCAAGCCCGAAGAGGACCTGTCCACGCTAGGTTTTCCGATCTATCCGGTACGTATCGGAACTTCGATCAATCAGCGCGATGTGAGCATTCAATCGACTACAACCCGACAATCCGATTTTGAAACATCTCCAGTGACTGTTCATGCGAGTGTGACACATAAGGGATTCCAGGGAGAAGCCGTTGCGGTTGATTTGCTTGACGGGACGAACAAGCGGCTGCAATCTCAAACCATCAAACTAAAATCGGACGGAGAACCTGTTCCGGTTGAGTTTCGATTCCGACCTGAGAAATCTGGAGTCCAAGGTTTCCAGGTTGTCGTCCGGAGAGAAAGTGTGAACAATGGACTGATTGAAACCGAAACGACAGACAGGAATGCCGAAGTAACCTTAGGAAACAACCGACGCTTTCAAGTTGTTGATCGAGGTTGCGGCCCTTATCGGATTCTGTACTTAGCAGGCCGCCCCAATTGGGAATTCAAGTTTCTTAAGCGCGCATTGGACGAGGATGTTGAGATTCGGCTCACGTCGCTCATTCGTATTGCACGCAAGGAACCAAAGTTCAGTTTTCGCGATTCCAAAGTTGATACTTCGAACCCGCTCTTTTCTGGTTTTGAGGACATTTTGGACGAAGAAAAGGCCAAGTTCGACGAACCGGTTTTTGCTCGGATCGGAATTACTGAGGCTGGCCAATTGCAGAAAGGGTTTCCAAAGGACGCAGAGGAGCTGTTTGAGTACAGCGCCGTTATCCTCGATGATCTGGAGCACGAGTTTCTGACCCAAGATCAGCAATCGTTATTGCGACAGTTTGTCGCCATTCGGGGTGGCGGACTCTTGGTTCTAGGTGGCCAGGAATCGATGCGCGGCCGAGGGTTCTCCGACTCAGTTTTGAGCCAGTTGCTACCGATTTACGGCGATGACAACGCCACGACTTCAGTGGAAAACGAGTTCGACGATGAGCCACAGACCTCGGTTCGCTATCAGTTGAGTCGTGAAGGTTGGTTGCAGCCGTTTCTGAGGCTTGCGGACAATGAAATAGCAGAGCGCGAACGACTGGAACGCATGCCGAACTTTGAGGTGCTTAATCGAATGAACAAAGTAAAGCCGGGGGCATCGGTCCTGGCAGAGGCTAGGATCGATGATAAGGAACAAGTGCCAGTGTTCATTTCACAGCGGTTTGGCAAAGGGCGAACGGCTACGTTCATGATCGGAGACATGTGGCGATGGGCGTTGCATCACGAAGGGGCGAGTCCGTCTCCTCTTTTTCAGGCATGGCGACAAATGATCCGTTGGATGATTGCAGATGTTCCAAAGTCGATTCAAATGCAGTTGGGGGAATCGCGTGGGAGCAATCGAGTCGCCAACATCCTGGTTCACGTTAAGGGAACGGATTTTAAGTCGGTTGATAATGCCGTTGTCAAGATTTCAGTCACATCGCCAAACGGAAAAACGATCGTTGCCGACGCTGAGGCGTCACCCAAGACAGCAGGTCAATACGACAGCATTTTTGTAGCAGAAGAAGAAGGTGTCTACTCGGCAACAGCAGAAGTCAATTCTCCCGACGGAAGCAAACTTGGAACGGCTCAACTAGGTTGGGTGTACCAACCCTCTGCGTCCGAGTTTCAGTCGTTAGGGGAGAATCTTTTAGTTTTACAGAGCATTGCAGACGAGACAGGAGGCTCTATGGTGAACTGGAACGACTTGGAATCCTTCGTTTCGAATGTTCCTTCTACGCGCGTTCCAGTTACCGAGACCAAGATCTATCCCTTGTGGCACCAAAGTTGGGTGCTGATAACCGCGCTCGCCTGTATTTGTTTCGAATGGGGGCTGAGACGTCGCTATGGCATGGCATAAGTTGCTTTTTTTGAGTCTGGTCATTTCCAGCGTCGCTACGAATACGAGATTTCTATTCGGAAGTCCGCAAGCGAGTCCGCAGGAGCCGCAGCAGCAACCATTCCGTCGATCGCTGCTCGTGGTCGTCGGCGCAGAGGGCGAAGAGGAATTCGGAAAGGCGTTCCGCGAATCTGCAGAACGTTGGCGTTCGGCGTTTCCGTCGGATGATTTTAGTCTGATCGACGGAACCGAAGTTACCAAGAAAGAGGAAAAAGAACATCGGCAACAGATCCTTGATTGGATTTCTAAGCCCAACTTAGAATCTAAGGACGAGGATTTTCTTCCGGAGCGGTGGTTGATACTGATTGGACACGGTACACACGATCGAGTTTCCACCAATTTCAATTTGAAGGGGCCCGACATCTCGGCGGAAGCCATTGCAAAAGCGATTGCGCAGGCAAAAGCCAAGTGGCTAATCGTGGATTGCGCCTCGAGTAGCGGCCCGTTTATCAATGCCCTTTCAGGACCGAACCGCGTTGTGATAACCGCGACCAAAAGTGGTGCGGAACAGAACTATGCGCGATTTGGAGAGTTCTTGTCGCAGACGATTACGGACCCGTCGACAGATCTGGATCACGACGATTGCGTATCCATCCTTGAGGCATTCCTTGCAGCATCGAATCGAGTCGCCCAGTTTTATGAAAATGAAGGGCGACTAGCCTCGGAACAAGCGTTGTTGGACGACAACGGCGATGGTCGCGGAACGCCCGCAGCTTTCTACCGCGGAGCACGACCGGTCAAGGCACCGGCAAACGGTTTGAAGCTGGATGGACCCTTTGCCAGTCGCGTTCTTGTTTCCAGCTTCGGCAAGCCCAACTTGAGGACCAACGAACAGCGCATTAAGTCTGATCTACTCGCGGATAAGATTGAAACGCTCCGCGCTCGGAAAAAAGACATGGCGGAAGATGAATACTATGAGGAACTTGAGCGACTGTTTATGGATATCGCAAATATAGCAAAGGATTCCTTTTAGAGCGGTTGAGCAATGGCTGCCGTAATGACAAGTTCGACTCGGTACCCTGGGGCCGCTAGTTGAGGGTGTGTGCAAGCTCGAGAGGGAGCGTGCCCCGTAGGTATCCAGTCGTCCCAAAGATCATTGAAAATGGCTAAGTCCTCTACGTACGGCAAGTAGACCAACACCTGAACCAATCGCGACTTATCGCTTCCAATCTGAGCGAGACGAGCTTCCACCTGTTGGAACACGAGTTCAAATTGCTCGCGTGGCGAACCATTCGCATTGTCCGGGACTTCAACAAAGTAACCCATGCTGCCAACAACCACGGCATCCGACCACCGCTTGGTGACGCCGTATCGGATCAATCCACTCATGGTCGTCGCTCATTCCATTTTCTGGCTTTTGTAGACCGATCTAACGTGCGAGCCACCGTTCGGTAGTGAAGTAGTCGCGCTCGAGAACTCACCTAGCCTTGACAGCACACCCCATGCAGAAAGTAGGTCCTTGCCTGTGAGTTCGTAGTTGGAGGTTACCGATTCCGCCAACAGAGATTCTTCCATGCTTTCCATTGTCTCGGTCAGTGCATACCGGATCCACGGACGTGCAAAGTCGAAAACCCGTCCGACGTGAATGTAGGATGCGCTCGATTGCTTGGCCGAAGAAGAGTCGATGATCCCAACACCAACGGAAAGTTTCCTTCTACGGGCCATTTCAGCCGACTGCTTGTCCGAGTAAGAATCGAACAGATAATCGCCGGAGAACAACACCTGTGGCATCATTTCTTTTGGGACCGGGCAGTCCGCCGGGATCGCATACGCATACTTGTCACCAAGGCTGGTTTCCGACGTGATGGGGCGGGGTACTTGGTAGCCGTCGGGGATGGAGTTCGGAACCTTTTCCCGCAGGGACTTGACGATTTCATCGCAAATTGCCAGCGTGTCTTCAAAGGCATTTTTTAGTAGCGATTTGTCTTTAACACCCGTCACACCCGCAAATTCGGGAAAGGGGAGCGGATCGACCGAGGGTGGCATTTCCTTGAACCACTGCTTGGCAGATAAATTTCCACCTGTGAGAATGATGGCGTGCTCACCTGTCATGCTAGGTAGGAACTTCTTTTCCCAGGTATCAGCTAGTCGAACCAAATGGGGCCAAATCAAGTCTACAGAGGCCTTGATGTTCTCCATCGCCAGACTGTTCTCGATGGTGCTCGATACTCCAGGTACAAAGGAATTCGCAAGCGTTTGAATATCTGTTAGATCCACTTCACTCCAATCCAGTTCGCAAGCATCGTTAAATCGCGTTTTCCACTTTTGCACGATCTTTCGACTGAGTTGAAAATACTCAGGCCGATCGTGAAGTCTGGTTGCAACGAACATCATGGGAGCATCTCCCATGTGTTCTAAAGAAATCAAGGGCGAACTAGCTTCCGTAAAGATGTTCTTGGTACGGGAATAGTCGTGTCGCTCCCAACCATCGTCCGTCAAAAAAGCTAGTGAAGTTGTTCCCTTGAACTCGGGAATCAGTTTGGCAATGGATTCGTCGACCCATAGGCAATCCGCCACCAAGTCCTTAATGAAGTCTCGGATTTCACTATCGTCATCCAGCGACTGGAAGATCGGCATGATACGGGCTGTAAAATTGCGAGAGAAGAAATTACTGAGATTTGCAACGAAAGTTGCTTTTGCCATCGCGTCGGAAG
>JBBRJI010000097.1:0-12591 GCA_038219625.1 Pirellulales bacterium
CCTGTTTTGCAGAGAGACAAGGAGTTCGTCTCGTTCTCATCTGCAGCCATCAATCCGAGCTCGGAGCCGAGGTTCTACTTCCGTGGCGAAGTTCGGCAACCTGGACCGATTGTTCGACCAGCCGTTCCTCGCATTGCCTCCAGTACTCCGGACCCAATTCCGTATCTTGACGCAAAAGATCCTCGTGTCGATTTTGCGAGGTGGTTGTTCCAGCCAGAAAACCCACTTACGTCGCGTGTTATCGTGAATCGGCTTTGGCAATCTCATTTCGGAAAAGGTTTGTTTGAGCATCCAAGCGACGTGGGGGTAACTGCTGCGTCGCCTACCAATTTGGAAACGCTCAATTGGTTGTCGACCGAACTTCGAAGACAGAATTGGAGTCTGAAGTCCATACAACGTTCAATCGTGCTATCATCGACATACCGACAGGCAAGCAAATGTGGAGACAATGATGCGGACTGGGGTGATCGAATTCGTTTGGATCGAGACAATCGACTCTATAGCCGCTTTCCGCGGCAGCGTATGGACGCTGAGGAAATCCGAGACTCCATGCTGTTTGTGGCTGGTTTGATCAACTTCGAGAGAGGAGGAGAAGGGGTTATGCCACCTATCCCAGATGAACTGGTCGGTACTCTTTTGAAGGGGCAATGGCAAGTAAGCGAACTTAAGTCGGACCATGTTCGACGAAGCATTTATACATTTGCGAGACGGAATTTACGCTACCCGCTACTGGATGCCTTTGATCGCCCCGATGCAGGCGAAAGTTGCCCAAAGCGATACCGTTCCACCACTGCAACGCAAGCCCTGCAGATGCTCAACAGTCAGTTCTCGCTCGAATGTAGCCAAGGACTTCGCGAGCAGATTTTTGAAGCATCAAAAACACCGAACACGGATGTCAGCTCTCTGAATGATGGAGCACTAGAGCGTCTATTCCTGGTCGCCCTCGGTCGCCCTCCAGACTCGGCCGAAAGGACTTGGATGACTGAATTCGTTCAGCGCGGAGAAGGGACGAGCGAAATGCGTTGGCTTGCAGCTTGCTTGGCGCTCCTCAATACGAATGAGTTTATCTTTATTGATTAGCAGTGGCCATCGAGTTTCTCTTTTGGAAACGAATGGAAAAGTGGAATTCAGTATTGGAGAAAACGTCTCCGAAGGAATCTCGCGTCTCTCAACTCATCGAACTGACTGGGAAGAATCTTGGTGAGCAAGGGCTCTACCAGATCATCTTTACTGCACTCAGTGAAACGGACGAACCCGTCGTAATGCCTCGCCAATTCTAATGTTTTTCAACAGACTAGTGCTTTATTACATCTTGCTTGCATCATTGCCCTGTTAATAGTCCTCAAGCGCCAGCTTGCCATTGGCCATCACCACCAGACCGGTAGTGCCAGACTGTTTGATCCAGTCGCTGATGGCGAGCTGCTTGCCGTTGAAGCTGAAGTCTTTCGGCAGCGCCTGCGGCGCACTCGCCAGATTATAAATCCAACCGGTTCCTCAAAGGTGCGGCGGTCATCAATCTGCCAAGCACGGCCGACGCGGAGAAGGTGTTTGACAATTTTTTACTGGACCCATTACAGATACCGTTCAATCAATGGGGCTGCGATGCGCAGGCGACGAAAACGATTCAAAACACTGTTCGATACGTTGCTTTCTCTTAATTCGTAACGGAACAAGTCGCCGAGATGAAGTTCCGTCGCTTGGGAACGATGTGTTGCAATGGACGTCGAAACTTGTCTGGCGAACTGGAAGTCTGTTACCAAAAGTGCTACCTCTGAATTTCGGCTCTCTGACAACCGGTCAAAGTTATAGCTTCCAACCATAGCGATTCGCCCGTCAATCACCATCGACTTCGCGTGCAGCATGTTTCGGCCTTGCAACTCATAGATTCGGATTCCTGCTCTCAACATCCAACGTCGTTCGTTTGCAAATCCGGCATGGACGGAGAAATGGTTCGTCGACTCGAGCGAGTTTGTCAAAATGCGAATGTGGACCCCGCGACGGGCTGCATCCTGCAGGATGGATTTCAAGTCTTTCGATATCGCGAAATAAGGTGTTTCTATTTCAATGGAGTGACTTGCACCTTTCAGCAACCGCATGATTTGGGGGGCGATGGCTCCGTCTGTCCGTTTGGACATTCCAACGCAATCGTGCATAAAACAAAGTTGGGATTCGTCGATCTCCAAGGCTTCGTAATGAATCGTAGAACTGCATAAATCTTGAGCAGGAAACGGTCCCACAGCCAGCGTCTCAAGCCAAATGGCGATTTGTTCTAGAGCCTGTGCTCTCGGCATTGCGTTCCATTCTGGGTGCTTTTGCAAAGCCGCCACTCTCGTTGCTTCGGCCCGACAAAGTTCAGGTTGGCCACTCTTCAATTCGTTCCATCTCTCCTCAAAATAGTCGGCGGCATTGCATGCCGATTGGCCGTCCACATAGACGTCGCAATCGATGCATTTCCTATCCCCGATCCCAAAGTACTTTTGTTGCAGGTTTCGTCCGCCCGTAATCAAGTACTTGCGATCCACGATCAGCAACTTGTCATGCAATCGAGAGCGGCCCAGTTCCACTTGGTATCGAACGTTGACCGGCCGCTCCCGAACGAGGATGCCATGTTCAATGAGGTAGTGCATGAGTGGCTTAGGCATGAGATTGTCGCCGATATGTCCGTCCGTCAATATTCGGACGACGACGCCACGTTGGGCGGCTTTTAACAGCGCAAGGAGAAGGCGTCCGGATGTGTTGTCGTCGGAAATCTCATAGGAACTGACATCGACATTGTTTTGGGCTGAATCGATCAGCTCGAGCCGCATGGAATACGCTTCCACTTCACTATGCAGCAGTTTAACTGTACTCGCGTTCGCAAAGGCACCTATCGACAAAAAGCATGACGCAAGGATCAACGAAACGAAACGACATTTTCGGCTACCGAACATTGGACATCCCTAATACACATTCCGTTGAAGTCATTCCTGTCTTTCCTAGATAGGAATACTCAGGATCGCTCAGGATTGCTCTACGCAAATATGAATCGGTCAAGGTACCAGGCGCGTTCCCTGCTGCAATTTCTCGCGCGAAAATCAGTAAGATGCCACGCCTGTCCCGATTGTACGAATTGAAACGAGGGACGGCAGCCGGGCTACAATCGTTCGCAAGACCGAATGTCAAGCTTCAATAACAATCGCCGTGGCATTGTCTTTGCCCGACTCGGCAACCGCCGTAAGGACTAAGCGTTGGGCAGGAGTGAGATCGGACATGGAAGATTCAGGTTCGAGAACCAAGTCGCTCACTGCCCTGTCCCACAACCCATCTGTTATTCCATCGGTACAAAGAACGAGTTTTTCGTTTTGTTTCAGTTCGAACGTGCCACATTGAGGTTCGGCAAATTGATTACCAGCCCCCAACGCTTTGGAAAGGACATTTTTGCGAGGATGGAAACGGGCTTCTCGCTCGTTGAGTTTCCCTGTTCGCCGAAGCCAGCCCACATAAGTGTGATCTTCAGATAACTGCGACATGCAAAGCCTCGATTGTCCCATGATAGTTGGATCGGGACTGGATCGAAAATGATAGAGTCGCGTATCTCCGATATGCGCGTACATAACGGTGCTGCGATGCAGCCAAGCCAACGTGAGGGTTGCTCCCATATTGGTACACATAGAATCCCATTGTCCTAGCGTGACGAGCTCCTCGTGGATCGCCGCAAAAAGCCCCTTGAGAATGTGAGGAGCGGATTCTTCGATATGCTGTTCGGTCATAAGATACGCTCTAGGCAATATCTTGGTAATGTTGTCGATGGCAATCTTGCCCGCAAGCTCACCGGATCGTTCGCCGCCCATCCCGTCCGCGACTGCAAAGAGCATGTCCGCATCTCGCGTGTTCGATTGCCCGTCCTTGCCCAGGTAGCGGACTCCGCGTTGATCGATGAGCATGGCAAGGAACCGATCCTCGTTGTTGGAGCGGAACGATCCAGAATGGGTCATCGCCGACCATCGGACTGCGATGGGTTGATTGTTGTGTTTTGAACTCTGCGAGGCTAATTCAGTTGGGTTCGAAGGTTCACCTGGAACCTCGTCTAGGATGGTGGAGAATTCGAAGTCGATGATGCAGAATCTGCCGTCCGAAGCTCGATACGTTATGTTTCTTAAAAAGGCATCATCATGCCTAACGCCGTATTCCTCCAACTCTCCAAAGATCGACTTGATTTTGTCATCGCTGAGCCGTTCAACGCGAGCACCGCAGTTGCTGGTCACCATCTCCAAGGTGTTACGGTCCGACGAGAGTAGTCGAGGCACGAAGCCGCATTTTCGATTCTCTAGGTAGATCAAAACGCGGCATTCATTGTCGAATCGCTCTTGAGCATTTGGGCCCTGAAAGAATTTGTGGACACGTCCATCGTATCCGATACGAACGATGGCTCGTTGAGTGTTTTTGGCTTCGATCATTGGCTACTGGAATGCGTGTGGGTGGTTCTCGTGCATCCACAGCCCAAGGCCAGGATTGCGGATGAAGTAGAATGGTTCCTCGCTTCGACTAGTATTCCAGCCATCTTGGATATCGTCGATGGAGTATTCGATGGTGGCTTCCTCGTGGGAGCCGTAGCCATAGCCTACCGATTCGATTTCTTGTTTGGATAGTTTGCCGGGGCAGTATTCCACTTGAAATCGGTTTTCCGTAGAAGCGTGCATCAAGTGGGCAGCGGCTGACAAGTTGCTTCTCAAATCGGCGTTCTTGGCAACCAATTCAACGACTTCGGGCGTGGTGCGATAGCCATAACGACGGATCAGACCGTCGACGTCGTCATGTTCGCCAAACCGATCTACGCCAGGGGCAATAATGACCAGAGTTCCGCCATCGGCAATGGCCATTCGCGTGCGGTAGATCGCTTTGTTGGCGACCCAGGTCTTTTTGTATTTGTTGGGGTCCATCCAAACGACGATCTTCTTCGGAGCCTTCGCGATTCGGAAGCAGTTGACCTGTGCAGAAAGTTCACCAGCTTGATAAAAGACGGAATGATCATCGCCTACGTAGAGCCCGCGAACGACCGGTCCGTGATCCGGTGTGGACTCGACCACGGTCAGGACATACACGACAGGTCGGTTGGTCAAAAACAAATCGGCAGCCCGATTTAAGATTTTTCGAAGCGGCGTTTCGCATCGGCCCATAACGCGTTCCATTCCGTACAGAGCGCTCAAGTAATGACTGTCGTCGATCCCAGCGCTTCCGCCTGTTCCGACGAAGATGTTTTTCGTGTAATTGGCCATGCCGATGACTTCATGTGGAACTACCTGGCCAATGGAAAGAATCAAATCGTGGTCACCTTGCGAGATCATTTTATTGACTTGAGCCGGCCAGGGGCGATCGTAATGTCCTTCGGTAACCTCATGAACAAACTCGGAATCGACATGTCCGAGGGTGTCGACTTCGGTCCTGAAGCGGTGGACTCGAATGAGGTCGCGAGGAAAGTCACCGTACATCTTGGTGAGCTCAGCTTCGTTCATCGCGGTATGTGTACCGAGGGCGGGCATGACATCGGTTAGCTTGTCACCAAGCAGTTTCAGCACCGCATGCATGATTGGCCCCGATTGCGAGTCCATGCGGGTATGGTCAGGCGGGACCGCTAGCACTTTCCGAACCGCAGGTCGCTGGGAAAGCGTGGTTTCAATTGCTTCGAGATAGTCCTGCATGCCCAGGACTAAAGTTTTCCCGCCGCGTGAAAAATAGATCGTCATAGAAGATTCCGTGCCCGATTTTGTGGATATCGTTACCGGGAGGAATTTTAACGTCCTACATTGGAGTTACCAGCGAGTTGGGGAAAGAATGTGGCTACGACTCCGCGGATGAGCAAAAATTAGAGAATCAACGCGAGAACCGCCAAGCCATATTTGGAGATGCCAAATGCCAACTCACTTACTTCACCATGTCTTGTCGAAAAAACTCGTTCGCGGTTCTTGGCCCGTCTGGTTCTTTGCTCGAAAACCAGCCCGTGAACCAACTCGACTTAGGCTTCTGAGATTCGGAGTCGGTGTAAGTCGCAGGTTTCGGATCTGGATAAGGATCCAGCATTTCGGTAGTCTTGTTCCACCAACGCTTAGAAGTAGTGCTGACGTTTTTCCAAGTGGAAGTTTTTGAGCGATTGTAGGAACTGACCCGCTGGTTGTTGCTAGACCAAGGCATTCGAGGCATTTTCATGGTCGGCAGCCAGGATGATTTCGCAGAAGAGGGTCTGCTCGAATACAGGGGGCTTGAGTCCCGCGCGGGGCTGGATTTGGAGAAAGGTCCCCAGGTCCAACCGTCGGCAAGACCTGAGGAAGGTGCCGCTCCTAGGATGAGAAAAATCACCAGACCCAGGATCCGAGCCGTTTGGTTTTGCATTTTATTAACCCTTTTTTGTGTCGAATCGCGAACAACTTGCCATTCCATACCGGGTTCTTGGTTTGCCTGTCCAGATGTCTTTTACGAAAATGAGGGTAGGGGATTCTGGAAATGAAGCAAGAACGGTCTTGCAGAGTCCGCACTAGGTCTTATAATCTGCCTCCCGCTAAGGACGACCAGAGTCAGCTCAGGTAATCTAGCAGTCACTTGCCCTAAAGCGACTGAATTCCAGCGGAAAACGAAATACGCAACGGGCATAATTGAACAGATTCTTTTGCGGGTGTAGCTCAGGGGTAGAGCACAACGTTGCCAACGTTGTTGTCGTGGGTTCGAATCCCATCACCCGCTTTTGGTTCAATTATGCCTTTTTTTACCCTTCTTAGGACGTTTGATCCGACATGTCGACCGTGGAAACCAAGGCGCCAGATTCTAAGTTGGAATTGGTAGTGAAAATTGATCAGCCGAGCACTTGCCAACGGCACGTAGTGGTCACCATTCCACGGGCTGAGATGGATCGCTATTTCCTCAACGCTTACAACGAAATTGCACCAAAAGCAGATCTTCCCGGCTTTCGGGCAGGCAAGATTCCACGGAAGCTTTTGGAAAATCGGTTTAAAAAAACGGTTTCGGACCAAGTAAAAAGCAGCTTGGTTATGGACAGTTTGCAGCAGATCACCGAGGGCGGCGAGTTCTCTGCTATTTCGGAGCCTGATATGGACTTCGGAGCGGTAAAGCTGCCGGACACCGGGGATTTTACCTTTGAATTCAATATTGAAGTCCGACCTGCTTTCGATACGCCAGATTGGAAAGGTCTCGATCTGGAAAAGACAGTGTACGAACTGACCGACGCCGAAGTCGATCATCAACTGGCCCGAACGCTCGAACGCGTAACTCCAGGTGAAGCCTATGATGGAGAAGCAGCCCTCGGAGACCGCTTGGTCATCAACGCGACCTTCTGCTCCAACGGTCGCCAAATCAGCGCTATCGAAGAAGAACTGATTACTCTCCGCAAACGCTTGAGCCTAGCGGACTGCATCATTGAGAACTTTGGCGAACTGATGGTCGGGGCCAAAGAGGGCGATAAACTCAACACAACCGTCAAGGTTCTGGAAACTTCGCTGAACGAGTCGTTCAAGGGTGTTGAAGTCGATGTCGAGTTTGAAATCGTCGAAATCCGTCGGGTAAACGTCGAGGGACTGAATTCGACGGTCCTCCAGTCGGTCGGGTTCGATTCTGCGGAAGAACTGCGTGCTTTCGTCCGGTCCGAATTGGAACGACAAGCCGAGTATTATCAGAATCAGTTGCTTCGAGAGCAAATCACTAAGAAACTAACGGCTGGAGCCAACTGGGATCTCCCGCCAGCCTTGGTGCGCAAGCAAGCAGAAAGAGAACTGCAACGACGCGTTTTGGATTTGCGTCGCAACGGATTCACCGACGATCAAATCCGATCGGTGATCAACAACATTCGTCGGAATACCGAACAGTCCACTCACGGTGCCTTGCGTGAGCATTTCGTCCTTGAAAAAATCGCCGAAGACAATTCAATCGAACCTAGTGAAAAAGAATACGAAGACGAAATCCAGCTCATCGCGGACCAGAGCGATCTTTCCGTCCGCCAAGTACGTGCCAAGTTGGAACGCACTGGCCAAATGGACGCGCTGCGAAATCAAATCCTGGAACGCATCGTCATCAAGCAGATTGTCGAAGCAGGCAATATAAAGGAAATTAAGGGGGACTCAATCCTCAAGGCTGATCCAGACGAGGCAGCTGTCGAGTTCTTGGTAGCTCCAGTTTCCCAAGTGTTGCCTGAAGCGAAATACGACGAGACACCGGAAGACGTTTCGCAAGAAGGCAACGTAAAGCCGACCTAGTGGAGACCGCCGGTCCACGCCGTGCCACGCTAGACTGAACATGCACACGTCCGCTTCCGTTGCAAACTTAAAAAGTCGGGCCGTCCTACTAGGTCGGCTTCGGCAGTTCTTTGACTTACGCGGTTTTACTGAAGTTCAGACGCCCGTATTGTCTTGCGACTCTATCATTGATCGCCATCTAGACCCAATCGAAGTTAATGTGCAGATGCCTGGCCATGAACCGACTACCTGGTACCTACAGACTTCACCGGAGCAGTCGATGAAGCGACTGCTCAACTCTGGAATCGGCAGTATTTACCAAGTCGGCCCGGTGTTTCGCGGCGGCGAACGGGGGCGCCTTCATAACCCCGAATTTACCATGGCCGAATGGTACGATGTCGATGCGGACTTGAACGGTGGGTTGGAACTGCTAGATCGATTGCTCATGCATTTGTTGGGCACACCAAGCGCTGAACGGATCCGATTTGAAGATGCGTTTCGAATCGCAACGGGTTTACACCTATTTGAAATGAAGCCAAACGATTTTGGACGTTGGGCAGTGCAGCATCGATTGGTCGACAGCGAGCGTTGGTCAACGGACTGGGACGATTGGGTCAATCTTATCTTTTCCGAACGAGTTCAGGGCACTCTTGGAATGCAATCCCCAATGTTAGTCACACACTTCCCGGCTTCCCAGGCTGCTTTAGCCCGCGTGTGCGAGTCAGACACGCGCACCGCCGAGCGCTTTGAGGCGTTCTATCGCGGTGTTGAATTGGCCAATGGATACCATGAACTCATGGATGCCGATCAGCTTGAGGCCCGATCGATGCTTGCCAATATCCAACGCGTGGCGGATGGCAAGGTTCCGCTCCCGGTTCAAAACCGATTATTAGATGCCATGCGCTCGGGCATGCCAAATTCTTGTGGCTGCGCACTTGGCTTTGATCGTGTGGTCATGCTGGCCTGCAATGCTAGTTCGCTCGACGAAGTGGTTTCGTTCGTGGCCGAGAATGCCTAACTAGTCAAAGTTCGGTATACGTTCCCATAACATCCGCAAGCCGTTGAGAACGACTAAGACAGTGCTTCCCTCGTGTCCCAAGACACCAATCCAAAGCGGTAGCTGATAAAAAGTCGACAGAACCAGAATTGCAATCATGACGAATGCAAATACCATGTTCTGCCGAACGCGATTGCGAGCCATTCGACTAATCCAAACGGCCAAGGGTAATCCCTTGAGGTCGTCTCGCATCAAAACGACATCTGCAACCTCGAGCGCTACGTCCGTTCCGGCTCCACCCATGGCAATTCCTACGTCAGCCGTTGCGAGGGCTGGAGCATCGTTAACTCCGTCGCCGATCATTGCCACGAACCGGCCAAGTTTGGAAAGTCGCAACAACTCAGTAACCTTGCCATCCGGTAACAAGCCAGCGTGAACTTCGTCAACCCCCAATTCTTTGGCGATGGCTAATGCAACTCGTTCGTGATCCCCAGTTAAGAGCACTACGTCGCGCACGCCTAGTTCTTTGAGCTTGGCAATGGTGCGTGCTGCTTCGGGTCTCAATCGATCAGCGACACCAATTACGCCTCCAATATGCTCTTCCTTTGCGATAACCAGGAGTGCCGTTTGTCCAGAGTCCCGCATACGCTGTGCATTCATGAGTATGCCAGACAGCATTTCGACTTTATACGTTTCGAACAAACGTTCGCGGCCTGCTCCAACCCAAACGCCGTCGACCCTCGCAAATACCCCTAAGCCCGTATGGCTATGGAAATCCTTTATCTCCAACGATTGCTCTGGGACGCCTTGCCTCCTGGCTTCTTCCATAACCGGAATGGCAAGTGGATGTTCGCTTTGCTTTTCGACGGCCGCTACGAGCGCGAGGAATCGAGTTACACTGGCCCCCTCGGTTGTCCAAACTTCGGTCACGGTGGGCTTCCCCATCGTTACCGTTCCCGTCTTGTCCATGGCCAGTACATCGACTTTGCCAAGCGTTTCAAGATGCACGGCACCTTTGAACAGCACGCCATGCCGGCCAGCAAGCGCGATGGCGGACAACATGACCGATGGAGAACTTACAACGACAGCACAGGGAGATGCGGCAACCAGGAGGACCATCGCATGATAAAACGCATCATACCAACTCGAAGTATGGACAATCCTCGCCGCCAAGAAGACCAATAAAGCACTTACAAATACGCCGATGACATACGGTTGCTGCCAGGATTCAACAAATCTTTGTGTCGGAGTTTTTTGGGATTGGGCTTCATGCACCATGTGGACAATGCGCTCGAGCGTGGTGTCAGCTATGGCTTTGGTCATTTGAACCGAGACGGTCCCTTGTCCGTTCATGGTTCCGGAAAAGACGTCCGATCCGGATAGCTTTTGAATAGGTTCGCTTTCGCCGGTCAACGTGGACTCATCCACCCACGATTCTCCCTCAATCACGGTGCCGTCGACGGCAAAACGCTCGCCTGGTCGAACTCGGAGAACGTCGCCTATTTGAAGTGCTTCTACATCAACCACTTCATCGACGGATGTATCCTTGGCGATCCGAGTGGCTTGTCTTGGTCGCAGTTGGATAAGCGATTCGATCGAGCGATTCGTATGATACGTGGCGAATGCTTCGAGAGTACTGCTCAAGGAAAACAGAAACAGAAGGATGGCTCCTTCGACCCAATCCCCTAAGATGGCTGCCCCTAAAGCCGCCGCAACCATTAATGTGTCGACATTCAGCTTTCCCTCGAACACTGCCGAAAGCGATTCCTTAAGAGGGCGGAAACCGCCCGCCACATAGGCTACGATCCACATAGCCAAGGAAGCATAGAATGGTGCCGAAATCCACCGAGTGAGAACAAAGCCTAGAATGGCGAAGCAAGCACAAATTGACGTAGCTATCGCACTGGCGATGGGTGGTGACGAGAGCGGCTTTCGTGGCAAAGCCTTTAAGGTTGTAGACAATTCACAGCCTAGACGAGTGGAGCGATTTAAAAGTTCGAGCCACTACTATACCAGCAATTGCAAACGCATTGTGGCACGGCGGTCCCCGCCGTGAATTCTCGGTGAGGACTACCGAGCCACTCTTATCCTGTGATTATATTGTTGTCGCTTTCCTCGCCTAGGCTGTGAAACTGTTATTGTCGCCTTTCGCTCTGCGAAAGTGCGCCGCCTTAACGCATTTCTGCCTATCAGAAGGCGACAATAGTTCCTATCACCGATCCACAAATAGTTTAAGAGCATCGAGCACGTCGAGCATTTGCTTTTGCGAAACGTCAGCCCACTTGCTGGCACGGTGGCGCACAATGCTCAATTTAAACTGCTCCATGGCGTCGGCAACATCTGGCGGCAGATCTGACAAACCAACAAATGGATTCCCTTGTTCCTTGGAAGCGTCGAAGGATTCCGATTCGAAACCGGGGTCGCCTGGTTGTGACTGGCCTGCAATCGACGGTTCGTAGTCTTCCTCGCCAAAGTCCGGACCTTCAGCAAGCGGGCCACTCGATTCCGCACGGTCACGTTTTTCGCGATCGGATTCTTCATCGGTCTCGGCGGTAAGAGCATCGAAATCGTCGTCCACTTCGGAGGTGATCAGTTCTTCGTCGCGTGGTGCGTGCTTGGGATCCCCGCCGCTGGCCTCCCAACGGGTCTTGCGCATTTCGGAAATACTCCAATTGCTACGCATCGCACCTTCAAGCCAAAGTTCGGCATCGTCCCAGTCGTTGGCCGCCAAGAAATGACTCCAATAAAGCCCTGGATAACTTGCGAAACTCTGTCCAAATCTTTCGTAGACGCGTCGCAACCGACCCACATGTTGGCTGGTAACCGCCCCCACTTGTTTTGTCCAAGTTTCATCGCTGAAACTGGTTGATGAGGCGTCAGAGGCGATCAAGGCAGATCGCCATTCGGAAATAATTTTGCCTTTTTCCCAGTTGGTTTGACTGATGAGCGTATGCCATTGACCGACGAATGGAGCGGTTACGGTTTGAGCTTGCGGATCGAGTTCTACCGCGGTGTCCACGGCGAGAGTGGCACATTCAACAGGTGTATCGACATTGGTTAAGAATGCAGGAGGTGGTGTCATATGCAATCGTTGCAGGAGGTTGGATAAAGTCTCGCATCGGGCTCGCTTGCGTGGTGCGAGCCAAGTGACGTTCACAGAAGAGAGTACCGCATAGGTCATGGTTCACCAACATCCGAACGCCAGGAACTAGCGCGAATGATTTGCAAACCGATCAGAACATGTCACTTAGGGAAACTTTTAGGGCTCCCATCGGCAATATGGCGGCACATTCCCGATGTGCAAAACCTGTCCATGGGACCCTGTGCACTCGCAGGGCGAACGGCAGATGGAAACTTTCCAATTAGCCGCGTAACTCC
>JBBRJI010000098.1:0-12560 GCA_038219625.1 Pirellulales bacterium
GGCGGTGTGGGCATCTCCGTTCTAGGATCCCATCGTATCGCCAGTGAACACACTGTCTTTGCAATGCCGGAAACCGGCATCGGATTTTTCCCTGACGTAGGCGGCTCCTACTTCCTGTCGCGGCAAGGACCGATTGGATTGTTGTTGGCACTGACAGGGCAGTCGATCGATTACGCTGCAACACTTGCCTTAGGATTTGCCACCCTCTTTTTGCCTCGCAAATATGGCAGTGAGCTTGTCGAACGCCTTGCAACTACGGGAGTCGAAGGCACATTGGAAGCGCTCTGCAAAACGCCACCGGCAAGCGACCAAGTTGAAGAACTGCGGAGTCTTGCCAACGCATGTTTTGATTGCAACACTCTGGACGAGGTACTTGGCCGCCTAGAGCATTTCGCAGCGGCAACATCAGGCTTAACAACACTAGCCAGCGAAACTCTCGAAGAAATTCGGCAACGGTCGCCAACCAGTGTTGCAGTCGCTTTTGAACAACTCCGGCGCGGTCGAAGCATGTCGCTGCGAGAGTGTTTAATAATGGAGTACCGAATCAGTCAAGCGTGCATGCAAGGTCATGATTTCTACGAAGGAATCCGAGCCTTATTGATCGACAAAGACCACGCACCGAGGTGGTCACCCGAGACAATCGAGGGTGTGGGGCCGACATTGATCGCCCGGCATTTCGAGGCGCTGGGAGAACGGGACTTGGATTTGGGCTAGTTGCGAGATGAGTGTGTATCGTGGCGGATGCTGCCAGCATCCGTACCGACGCCGTGGCGGATGCTGCCAGCATCCGTACCGACGCTAGCAGCGTCGGCCACGGCCACGGCCACGGTGGGGCACACGCTCATGGGCTCGCGTAGAGGCTGATCGTCCCGTCGATGCCGCGTTCCTTTTGAACCGCAGTTTGCGTCACGATTCCGAAGGCTGACTGAACTTGGTTCCATTTTGGAACATCCGCCTTTGCGACCCCTGGAATCAATACATTTGTTAAACAAAAAGACGGAAGGTCCATTGAGCTATATTCTTTGTGGGTTGGCTCCGGTAGTCGATTCCAACTGAGCTCGAACCATGATCGTAAATAGATCGCTTGTTGCATTGAGAACGGAGGGGACTTCATCTTTTGCAGATGCAAGCTCCAAAGTGCCGGACGTCCACGATTGACTCCTCCCGGAACACCTGCTCCAGACAGTAATCCCTTGAGCCACGTCGTATCGGTTGAAAGATAAAGATACTTTTCATCGAGGGCGGCGGCTGAGATTGTCTGGTTCTCGCCTTTTCCGACAGCCACGAATAGGGATTCGTCGTTGACAGTGCTCCAGACGCGGTACGCACCGATTTGCTCGGCTTGGATGTCTTTGTCGTTATCGAAGAGCTTGTTGACAGTGACCGATGCTTTCTTTGCGTCTTGCAAAAGGACAGCCCAAATTTGATTGTGCTGAAATTGTCCAGGGTTCTTTTTGTCGGGGTTCGTGCTCCCGAAGTTGAACATCAACGGACCAGACGGATAAATTAGTTCCTTTCGCACATCGACCTTCGGTCCTTCCGGGTCCGTTAAGAGGCTATCCACTAGGTCCGCGAAGTTTCCCGGTGTCTCCTCATCGATCATCTGATCCACAGCGTGGCTTACTCCTTGAAACCATGGCTTCATATCGAGGTAGGAAATCGCAACTTGATCCATTGCATCGGTTAAGATCTTTGGGGGCTCGACCATGGGCCCCGATTTGAAACTGAACATTGCAAGCCCCTTTGCCAGTGGAAGCGGCAGTTGCAGCGAGTAATGTAGTTTCCAAGAAGCATCGGTCGGTGAAGGGGGCATCAACGTCCCACTCAATACGCCGAGACCGTCTAGCCCGAACAATTTGGCGGACCGCTGGAGTTTTGGTTCTTTCTTAGCTGCATAATTGTTGAGGAGCGCCCAGGGAGACAGCCAAAAACGTGTTTCGCCGTTGTCCCAAGTTCTCGACTCAAATTCAGGTTGAATTGATCCAGGAAGTGCCGATGCCTGCAGGCTTTTCATGGACGGTGAACCGAGCCATTGCTGCACGGCCTTTGAGGAAGAAGAAAGGCAGGTCCATTGTGAGCCGATTGCAATGCAAGCGGACGATTCGGACTTTGCATCGCTTCGCAACGAATAGAACTTCGTTCCGTCGTTCATAGGAACCGTTTGGAATCGACTCAAGCCGCCTTGATTCTCCATCCACCGTTGCACAAAGGGATGCTTGTCGGCGTTTGGTCCTAGCTTCGCCAGAAAGAGCAAGGATGTTTCCCCATTGCCGTCCAAGATTGCTGCGACCGCGCCCGCTTGATCGATGGCGCTAATGTCTTGCCAATCCAGGCCAAGCCATGGTCGGGGATTGAGTAACGAACCGACGTTTGCCGATTTTTGCTTAGCCAGTACGGTTTGCCAAAGCGGACCGCTGAGTTGCTTGCTAATGTCCGTTCGCTCTAGGACTTTGTAGCTGTTTTGAATATTCTGCGAAGTGAACAACAATTGTGTCGACTCCGGCAGCACCTCTAGCAGACTCGCTTGGCCTAGAAAATCCTTAGCACTGATGGGCCCACTAGCAAATACTACGCAAAGGAAGCCTAGCCAAGTTTGGTAGAGGTTTAAGGCGTATCGATAGAAGAAGTTATTCATAGGTTAAGTGCTCAACGGGATTGATTTTTGAAGCGTTCCAGGCTGGTAACCAGGCCGCAATCGTGACGATGGCCAATGTGCCCACTGCGGAACTGGCCATCAGTAAGAAATTCCATTCAAACTCGGGGGTGTAACCCAACAGGGCTTCGCTGCATGCATAGATAACAAGGACGGTCGTGATGCCTCCGAACATGCCAAACGCTACTCCAATCACGCCGAGCAGCCAGGCTTGTACCAGAACGGTGAGCATCAACTGCCCCCGACTGGCGCCGACGATCCTTAACAACGAGAAATCTCTTGCTTGTTCTAGCATGTTCATGGCCAACGTGGTTGCGATACCAAAGCCGCCGGTGATAAATGAAATGAAAACAACACACCATATTCCGGCCGTTACGCCGGAAATGGTTTGTTCTACCCCTTGTCGCATTTCGCTGCCACGTCGCATCTCAAAACCGTATTGCTCTTTGACCGATTCGAGCGCTTTTTCGGCTGCGTCTAAGTGTTCTGGGGCAACCGAAATGGCATACCAGTCGAAGCCGGTCACTTCGAAGAATCGTTGAGCGGTGGAACGCTTGATGATAAGTGACATTCCACCGTTTGCGAAATTGGCGTTCACGCCACCTATCGTGGTCGGAAAGGCCCGGCCATTGACCGTCACGGTCAGCTCGTCGCCAGCTTTTTTCCCAAGTTTCTTGGCCAGAATCGATCCAATGATGACTTGATCGCCGTCGATGACGGCTCGAGCTTTTTCCGTCGTCATGCCTTTGGGCTCTGTAGGGAAAGGTGCTGCTTCCGGGAATTCACGAACCAAGCACATCACCGTCTTTTGATCGACTTGGCACCAAACGAATCGAATCGCATTGGACCAGTCCACCCCTGGCATCTGCTCCACAAGTTCCCGCAGCGGGTCTTCGGAATCGATCAAGAGCGATGGAGCTTGCGTGCTAATCAAGAATAGATCACCGGGTAGTGTGCGATAGTACCAACGCTTGATCTCGGCCGTATTGCTCATGAGCGATTGACCTAGACCGACTGCACCACAAAGCGAGATCACCAGGAAGCCCGCGTTGAGCGATGTTCGCTCCGGCCTGCGTATCAATTGATACTTGGCGACCTCCAGCGGGAATCCGCGTCTGAGACTTGCCAGACGATCGATTATCCAAATCAGCGGAACCAGTCCCGTCGGTAACCAGAGCAAGTAGGCGAGCAAAGACAACAGCCCAATGCCGACACCCCATTCCGCAGGCAACCATTCCAAGCGTACAAAGTAGAGACCAAAAAAGGAGACGAGCCAGAGCACAAAGCCATTGCGAATCGATTTCCATGGAAGTCGCGTGTTCTCAACAATCGTCGGCTCTCGGAAACTCTCGAGGGGCGAGACCGCCTCCTGTTGCTTTTGGGCGAACCATACGACAAAGAGCGTTAGGCAAGGAATGAAGATTGTGATTGCAATCAAGGCAGGCCACGGCACCGAAAAATTGCCTGGCGGAGCTTGTAAAACACCTGACAGGACACGTCTCATAATCACCCCAAGTCCCAAGCCTGCTACCAACCCAAATACGACACCCACTAAGCTGATGGCAAGCGCCTCGAAAACAACCGCGCGAATCACCTGCTGTTTCGTTGCCCCCAAACATCTGAGGATTGCAAAGTAAGGGCGTCGTTCCGCAAGATTCATGCGAGTGGTATTGAGCAAGATATAAGCCGCCATAGCGACAGCGAGTGCACTAGCAAACGACAGGCCCAATTCCGTAGACTTCAACAGATCGTCCGCGAGACCTACGGTATTCGTCCGTTCTTTGACCATGAGTTGCTCGGGAACATGCTGGCTGAGACGATCCATCATGCGTTTTTTTTCCAGTTCGCTTTCGTTGTTCAGAAACAATCGATAGCGATCCACTTGACCTGAAAGGGCGGTCGCTTTTTGTAGCCATGCCAGATCGACCACCATACCGTGCTCGCTTGATATTCGATTCCAAGTGTTGGCCGCGACGATTTTTTTGACCCGTAGTTTTTTGAAACCACGTAACAAGCATTGAACGGAATCCCCCTCACTCACCTTAAGTTGCGACGCGATCAATGCGGAGATCAAACATTCGTCCTGTCCAGGCCATTGGCTGTCGTCCAACTCAAAGTTCTTTTGCAGGAAGGATCGCAACGGCAAGTCGGCTTCCGATAGTGGGATACCGATCATCAAGCCTCGGGCCTTCTGTTCCTTGAACCGTAAAATCGAACCTCGAATCAAGGTTGGCAGGGCGGCTTGTATATCGCCTTGGAGGGTCGGTAAATCGAGCGACGACAGCTCAAACCGACCACCTTGAGCGTTGACGATGTCGAGTGACGGCAGACCCTGCACCGCACTGCTCAGTTCTCGAAAGGAGGACCTAGCGTTATGGGATGCAACAATGATGCCCACCAGCGTGGCTGTCGAAAGGATTAAGCTGAGCAACGTAAAGAAAAAACGAGTGGGGCGTTGAAGCCAGTGTTGCCAAAGGACGAGTAACATAGGACTAAGTCCCTTTCCTAGACACTTTGTCGCCCATCGTATTTCTTGCCGCCATGGCCGGAATTGGATTCGTCGAATCATCCACAATGCGACCATCTCGCATCTTGATGACCCTGTCGGCGGCATCTGCGACCGAGGCGTCATGCGTGACGATCACGAGTGTCTGCCCCTTTTCCGCGACCAGGGCCCTGAATAGTTCGATGACGATTCGGCTATTGGCGGAATCCAGTGCCCCGGTAGGTTCGTCTGCCAGCAAGATGGCAGGTGACATGACGAGCGCTCTCGCAATGGCAACGCGTTGGGCTTCGCCGCCGGAAAGTTCTCCCGGTCGATTGCTTTGTTTGTTTCCCATTCCAACCGAGTCGAGCGCCGAGATCGCTTTCGGCCGAGCGACGCTGATGTGAAGTCCGTCGAGCCGCATCGGGACCATAACATTGTCTATCGCCTTGAGCATCGGCAACAAATGGACTTTTTGAAAAACAAAGCCGATGCGCCGCCGGCGGAGCAACGTCTGACTGTTTTCATCCAGCTTGGAAATGGATTTCCCCTCGAGGTGTACATCTCCCGTGTCGGGTCGATCAAGTCCTCCGAGCATGTGTAGCAATGTACTTTTCCCGGATCCAGAGGGGCCGATGATGGCGACGAACTCCCCTTTTTCGATTTCGAGACTGACTCCACGCAGGGCCGGATGCGCAACGGATCCCATCTGATAGGTTTTGGTGACATCGATTGCGCGGAGCAATGGTTCCATGGGATTGGTTAGTAGACGAATGGCGGATCAAGTATTTGACATGGCTCGCGTCGTTTAACACGGAGCCGAAGGCGACGGCAGCAAGATCCGTAACCTTAGGCTTGTGGTTGAGCAATTCACCTCTCACCTGAAAGGACGAGCAGAAATGCATTGACCGATGCCCTAAAGGATAACGATCTTGTTCCGAAACGGGGCTGGGTGCGATAGCAAAGTCCATAAATTGGGGATTCCCTTGCGCGATCCCGAAAAGACACATTGCTCCCGTCAGCCGATTTTTATTAGATTGACCAAGTTGACACTGTGCATTTTGGAAAGGATTTCATATGACCTCAATCGATCTTTTGACCCTTGCTAAACGGGTTCACGGCGAATTGTTTTCTCGCTCAAACAATGAAGTCATTACTGGGGCTGCCCCTTTGGCGGACGCGTTGCCGGGGCATATTACATTGCTGGACCATGAAAAAAACCTTCCGCGACTGCAAATATCGCACGCATCTGCCTGCGTAACCAGTCAAACCTTTCCGAATGTTGGAATTCCACAAATCGTCGTCAAGAACCCGCATGAGGCATTCACGCAGATCTGCCAACTTTTTCGGCCCGAGGTGGTCGTCACACGAAAGCATGGAGTGGATTCGCTTGCCAGCGTTGCGGCGTCCGCACAAATCAGTTCTCTCGCAACGGTGGAATCCTTTGCAAGCGTTGACGAAGATTGCATTGTTGGTGAAGGCACGCATTTGCATCGAGGCGTAACCGTCATGCAGGGCTGTCGCATCGGCAAAGACTGCCAACTATTTCCAGGTGTGGTGTTGTATCCCGGTACGATTTTGGAGGATCGGGTCGTCCTGCACTCGGGTTGCGTCGTGGGCTCGCATGGATTCGGCTATCGCATGGAGAACGGAAAGCATGTGCCAACAGCGCAATTGGGCTGGGTACATATTGAATCCGATGTAGAGATCGGTGCCAACTCTTGCGTGGATCGCGGTACTTACGGCGCGACACGCGTCGGCGAAGGGACCAAGATCGACAACTTCGTTCAGATTGCGCACAACTGCAACATTGGCAAACACAATTTGATTTGTGCTCATGCTGGCATAGCGGGCAGCGCGAGCACAGGTGACTATGTTGTTATTGCCGGTCAAGTAGGCGTGCGAGACCATATCAAGATCGGGGCACGCACCATGGTCGGAGCCCAATCCGGTGTCATCTCGGACACGGGCGAAGACATGATACTACTCGGTAGCCCCGCGATCCCTCGCAACGAACAAGCGATTCTATTCGCATCCATCAATCGGCTCCCAGAACTTCGAAAGACGGTGAAGCAATTGACAAAGCAAGTTGCACAACTGATGGACCGAGAGAAAACCATCGAATGAACAACGCGAAATCGATTGGCATTGTCGCTGGTTGGGGTGAATACCCGTTGGCCGTTGCTCGCGCACTTCGCGAGAAAGGATATGATGTTGTGGTCGCGGCAGTGCATGGGCACGCATCGAAAGAAATTGAGACTCTTGCGAGCCATGTCCAATGGATTGGCGTTTGCAAGCTCGGTGGCATGCAAAGATTTTTTCGACAACACGGCGTCAGCCACGTTTGCTTAACGGGAAAACTGTTCAAGGATAGAATTCTGTTTCACGGATGGGGCTGGATGAATCACTTTCCCGATTGGGAGTGTGTGAAGACCATGTTGCCTCATTTTTTTTGGCGCACCCACGACACGACCGATGATTCGCTGCTGGGTGCAGTGGTAACTTCGTTCGGGCGGCAAGGGATTATGACAGTTCCAGGGACAGAATTTGCAACACAATTGATTGCCCAAGAGGGAGTGCTCACGCGACGCAAGCCGAGCAACTTCGAACGGGACGACATCGAATTCGGTTGGACGATAGCCAAGCAAATGGGTGGCCTGGACGTTGGCCAAAGCGTAACGGTGCGAGACAGAACGATCCTAGCGGTGGAAGCCATTGAGGGAACGGACGCTTGCATTGTTCGGACCGGCCAAATATGCCCGCGCGGCGGTTTTACGTTGGTCAAAGTCGCCAAACCACAGCAGGACATGCGATTCGATCTTCCCACAATCGGCCCTCAAACGATTGAAAAGATGGCGTTGGCTGGCGGGAAAGCGATTGCGATCGAAGCTGGAAAAACGATCCTCATCAATCGCGAAAAAACAATTCGCTGCGCCGAGGAGCACGGCATCACCATTATCTGCCGAAATGGATTTGGGCAAATGGGTTAAGGCGAGGGGCTGTTTGAAATCTAACTATAAATTGAATGGCAAGCGCTGAGGGTAATTCGTGTGGCACGTCCCTGAGGTACGAAGGGCGTGGTGAATCGCTAGCGACAGTTGCCTCACTTCCCACGCCCATCGCTATCACTCTGAGCGTGCCACCCGTGCCACCCAGCCAACCATGCCAGTTTTCAATCTGCCCCTTCGCCTATTGGCAGTCATTCGTTGGCATTACAATTCCTCAATACCGTACGCGATTCGGTCGACGATTTCTTCGGTTGTCTTGGGATTGAAAAAGACGGCCTTCCAAGCTGGGATGTGGATACCGTTTGGACAGTAACCAAAACTGGTTGTAAAGCCCAGCCGAGCATCCAGAGTAGGGTCCATCATTTTGGTCCGCTTGTCGAACAATTGGCGAACCTCGGGTAAGTAGCGAGCGAGTTGTTCCGAAGTCAATTCGTTGCGAACCAATCGCTGATAGATATCTTCCGCATTTCGACCTTTCGGCAGAACCCACCAATTCACCGATACGCCGCGGGTATCGGCGTTGAGTACTTTGCAGTACTCGATCTTCGCCAACCTATCTTTGAGACGTTGGGTCAGCTCCAACGCACGTGCCGTCAGCATTTGCCAGCCAGTCAAGCCGATGCCGTTGAGCGACGCGATGACACTATATGGCCCAAGACCTGGCCGAGAGCATTCCAGTGTGAACAATGCAGGATCGCGACTTGCGTCTGCATCCGAGAAGTAAGGAGTATCGGAAACCGTTCTGGCCAAATACTTCAGGTCCTCGCGTCGGTTCACGATAAAAGCGCTCGAAGGATAGTGACCGCGGCCCAGCTTGTGAAAATCGATGGTTACGCTGTCTGCATAGCGCAGCCCAATGTTCTTTTTTTGAACCGTTCGAACAATGTCCAGAAGGCCCTCTTCCATCCGAAGTGGATTTTTTGACGTGTCGTAGTCGGTCAGCATCACCATGGCCCAACCGACAGCCGCATCCGCGTGGAGTTGTGGCAAGGGTACGGAATACTGCGCACTTTTGGAAATAAGCAGTTCGCGAATAGCCTGGATGTCATCAATTCCAAAACCGTCCGTGGTTCCGAAGGTCGCACATACGTAGGCAACTTTGATGTTGGTGGAATACAGTTCGTCGAGTTTGGCTTCCAGCAGATCGAGCCGCATGGCTAGTTTTTCATCCGTGGGGATTTCGATCAAGTTTTGAGTACCGATGCCGAGCCAGCCAGCTACGGTTTGGTTTGAGTAGTGCCCCGCTTCGGAACAGATCCCAACGATTCGATGTCCCATTAAGCCGGAACGCATCGCACCAGGAAGCACACGTTCGAGTCCGATTTTCGCTCCGTAAAGGTTCGAAATCGTACCGCCGATGGTGAATACCCCCCACGGATCGTCGGTGTGGTAGAAGATCAAATTGGCCAAAGTCGTAACCGCTTTGACTTCGAGTTCGTTTGAACGTTGGCTATATCGATCTGTGCACAAATTTGGGTTCTTGAGCAAGCAAGCCAGCGCTCCAATGAGCGACGCGTGATTGGCGGGCCCCTTTACGTTTTCCAGATGGAGCGGATTGTTCCAACTGTCCGTCCCCCAAAAGTAAGGGAAGATCGCATCGCGTGCGTCCTTTAAATTTCCGGGAAGCACATTTATTTCGGGATTGGCTCTGGCAGTTTCGTAGTTTTGGCTCATTAAGCCGGATGGAGTTAAATCCCGTTCCGCAGCAACTGCCGAAAGAAGTTCCGCGAAAATCTGCGAGATCGCAGGTTGATCCCACTCAAAAAACGTTGAAACGAGCTCTTTGTATTTTTCGCGATCCATGTGATTCAGCTTTGCAACTATTTTCGAAGTAATTTAAAAAGTTTTCTGAGTACTTTATGAAAAGTTTTTTTGCGAAGCGATCTCGTGATAGAGAGGATTAACAGTTTTCCAAATAACCGAAAGGCCGAACGCTTCTATTCGCCACTGTTCGCATTCTGAGGAAGACAAGACTCCCTAAATCGGATTTGCTATTTCTGCTCCTAATACTCGTTCGATTGTAATACTCGTTCGATTGTAGTGGTTTCCACTTCGTTTGGTTGTGCACGAACAACCGTTTGTGGGGTTTATCTGAGTCATGCTCGCATTGTGGATTCATCTGGTCGTACTGGAAACTTTTACGATTAGTTAACGAAACAGGATCTAGACGAATGAGTCAGACTTGAGGATCATAGTGTCCATGCGGGGTGGTTTATCGCCATTCTCGCACGCACGGATTTGCGATAAGTGGATTTGTGGTGAACACTCATCGAGGTATGTACAACTATGATTTTCCCGATTGTTGCGCTTTCAATTGCATTCCTATTTGCACTCATTGCGACGCCACTTTCCAGGCGTCTGGCGTTGTTTGTCGGATTGATGGACCATCCGGATACGCATAGAAAACTTCATCGAGAGCCCATCGCGTTGTGCGGAGGTCTAGCCATCCTTTTCAGCATGATCGCGACGGTAGGTGTTTGTTTGTTAACCAACGTCGAGTTTGCCGCGATGTTTACAGGCCACGTGTACGAGGCGACGTCGATGGCTCTGGGAGCGATTGCCATTGTACTTCTAGGAGTGTTGGATGATCGGTTCGGACTTCGTGGACGGCAGAAACTGCTCGGTCAAATCATTATCTGCCTCTCCATTATCGCTTTCGGCTTTGCCATTGATTCCATCACTATTCTCGGGATGCCGTTGCAACTTGGATTACTGGCAGTTCCGGTCACACTTGGTTGGTTGCTGCTTTCGATCAACTCCGTAAATCTGATCGATGGTGCCGATGGTCTTTGTTCCTCGGTTGGATGGATATCGTTTGCAGCATTGGCAGCAATCGGTTGGTATACAGGCAACTACATGGAATCGATGGTTGCGGCCTCGATGGCAGGCTCGCTGCTGGGATTCTTAGTATTCAACTTGCCGCCAGCTAAAGTCTTTTTGGGTGACGCGGGCAGTATGTTGGTTGGGCTTATTCTCGGCGTTCTAGCAATGAGAAGTTGGCTTACCGAAGAGAGCCCGATTTCGATTGCGGTTCCGATTGTGTTGATGTCGATTCCGTTGTTCGATTCCGGGATGGCCATAGTTCGCCGCAAGTTGACTGGACGGAGTGTGTTCACCGTGGACAGAGGGCACTTGCATCACAATTTGATGCGATTCGGCATTAAAAATCGTTGGTTGGTTGGGGTCATAACCCTGCTAAGTTTAGTAACCGCAAGCGGTGCCGTGCTCGGGGTTGTTTTTCAATCGGACGTGATTTCGATTGGAACGATGGTTTTCGCACTTGGATCGTTGGTAGCAACCCGTGTTTTTGGGTTTTCAGAATTCGAACTCCTATTCAAACGCAGCGTGAATTTCTCCAAGACAATCGTGGCTAGACGTGGCGTTTCGGATCATCAAGTGCGACAGCAAACCGTCCGCCTGCAAGGTTCACGGGAATGGGATACGGTCTGGAGTACGATGGTGGAGTTTGCTGAGAAGCACCATTTGGCCAAGATCAGCCTGGACCTAAACATGCCTTGGCTACATGAGGGTTTTCATGCTAGTTGGCACAAGAACAAGCTTCCAGAGTTCTCTGAGCGATGGTCTTTGCGGTTGCCGGTAGTCTCGCAGACAAAAGTTTTGGGTCGAATCGAGGTCCTCGGTCATCATCAAAATGCCGACACTTATGCGGTGATGACAGCTCTGGCTGAGATGCTCCATGAACTTCAGTCAGGCATCCAAAATCTGGTTGATGATTTCAAAACCGCGAATCCGCTTCCAGTTTCACCCAACGACGCAGTGGTAGCCTTGAAACAACGCGATTTGGAAACGGTCGCGGATTCCCCTATCCTGAAGAACTTGGGCTCTTTGTCGGGCGATCTGAGCGATGTTTTTTAGGGAATGAGTGAAAAAAGTTGTTGGGTTAGGCGTTCGCAGACGGATGGACTAAAATAAGCACGCTCTGTTTCACCATTTAGTCCAACCTCGATCGTAGATCTGCAAGCGTGTCCAGAATCCAGAATCAAGCGGCCAGCCTGTTTTTTGGCGGTCTTCTTCCAACTGTTTTAGTTCTAGCTGGCGTCGCCGTTTTTCTCGCGATGGGTAGCCAAAAGCCGAAACAGATCGCGATCGACGGCGACGATCCGGCCTCCAAGATGGCGAAGCTGTCCATTGTAGGCGTCCAAGCAGTCAAGGCTTTCGAGGGGCTGGAATCGCTCGATGTGAACATCACTGGAACGGTGGTTCCTTTCCGCCAAGTGACGTTAGGGGCGGAAATTGCGGGACGAGTCCAGTTCAAAAGCGAGAACTGCAGGATTGGTCGCTTCGTGTACAAAGGGGACGTCCTCTTCAATATAGACCCAACCGACTTCAAGCTCGAGGTCGATCGACTGGCTGCGCTTCGCGACTCCGAATACGCGCAACAAAAAGAGCTGGA
>JBBRJI010000099.1:0-12509 GCA_038219625.1 Pirellulales bacterium
AGCATCATCTACAACGTCATCTACAGCCGGGAAAGGGCTGTCGTCGTGAGAACGGTTCCAATGACCGGCACATTGCGAACCAATGGAACCAATTTTTTGTGGCAACAAAACCAATTCTTCCAAAGACCAAAAGCGACCACAGCCAGAGTTCCGAAAAAGACTGCGGCGAGACTGGCGAAGATTGCGACGCCTGTACCGCCTCGCAAACCGACGCCGGTGAGATCGAAGGGTTTGTCCTGCGGCGAACCTGCCGTCAAAAAGCCGTTGACAAAAATCAGAGCGCAAGCGATCAAGAACGCCAACCCCAACTGAATGACGGGAAAAGTAATTTGCGAGATAAACGCGGTGCGAGTCTGTTTGAGGTCATGGTAGTAATCCGCCATTTCTCGAAAGACCCTGTCCATCCCCCCGGCATGCTCACCTGCGTCGACCATTTTTACCAGCAACGCGGGAAAGTAATGTCCCTGCTGAGCCATCGATTCCGCCAGTGAATTTCCATTCCGCAAACCATCGATCATGCTTTGAACCACTTGGCGATGGCGCGCCGAACCTGTTTTCGCTTCGATTCCGAGCATCCGTAGGAGATCGACACCGGATTTCAAGCCTGTCGACATGCGGCGGCAAAAAGCTTCCAGTGCTTTCAGGGAAATACCACCGAAAATGCGTTCCAAGCCTGAAGAGTTCGACGACTTTGCATCGAGTTGGTTGGGGACACCGGCTGAAATCGATGAGGAAGTCATTGCGAGACCTAGTGTAGGTTGGCCTAGTTGGATTAGTGCAAGGATAACACTTGCATCACTATTGTCGCTTACCAAGCCTGTTTTGACCAGCAACTTGGTGGAATTCTGAACGCGTGTGGAGTTCGCTCGACGCTGGTCTATGATGGAGACAACTCAATGTCCTACTAGGAAAAACATGACCGGAAACAACAAACCGCCGCTGGACGATGTCCGATACCAGCACCCAGAACAACCCATTGCCAGGTTTCCAAAGAGCCTGCCGCAAACGGAACCTCTGCATTTGAGTGGTGTTTGGCGAATGGAATCTACCGAACAAGCGGACGCACTCTTGGCGGGAACGGCTCCAGGTTTCGTCTACCGTCGGGAAGGGCATCCCAACGCCACTTCGTTGGCCGAAGCCTTGCGGGTCGTTCACGGTGCAGACGAATCCATCGTTACCGCTCAAGGCATGAGCGCGATTTCGATTGCGGCCATGGCACTGCTCAAACCTGGCGATCGAGTTCTGCTTGGGCAACCCGTCTATGGCCGAACGTCCTTCTTCATTAAGAAGGACTTGGCGCGTTGGGGGATTGAATTTGAAGACGTCAACGTGACCGACACCAATGCTTGGATTCATGCTTTTCAAAAACCATCTCGAATGGTGATCATCGAGACGATTACGAATCCGCGGCTCAATGTACCTGATATCGAGTCAATTGCTCATCTAGCCCATCTATACGGTGGACGAGCGACGTCAGAGTCCGGTACGGTCGTTTTGGTCGACAACACCTTTGCTACACCTGTACTTTGCCAACCCCTAGCGCTGGGCGCGGACTTGGTCATGGAAAGCCTAAGCAAATTCGTATGTGGACACGCCGATGCCATGCTGGGTTTGCTGTGCGGTCGCAGCGCAGTTTGGAATCGAATGCGTCAAACCATGGTTTCGTTTGGTATGACCAGCAGCCCGCTCGACTGCTGGCTGACGCAACGCGGACTTGCCTCGCTCCCGGTGCGAATGGCTCATGCGGCATCGTCAGCCTTGGAACTTGCAAAGTCCATCGAAGATCATCCGGCCATCAACCAACTGGACTATCCTGGTTTGCCATCGCATGGTGACCACGCAATAGCCAAGAAACAATTCAATGGGACTTTCGGGAACATGCTGACTTTCCAATTGAACGGCGGATTGCGATCGGCACAACGCTTCATTGCGGCAGTGGCATCCGACATACCATTTTGCCCAACGCTTGGCGAAGCGCAAACGACGCTCAGCCATCCCGCGTCAACGAGCCACCGAAGTTATAGTGAAGAGCAGCTCGAGTCTTTGGGTATCAACGGCGGCACACTTCGCTTTTCGGTAGGACTGGAACCGAATGGCTGGTTAACCGAAAAGTTTTTGCTGGGCTTAAGCAAATCGATGTCGTAGAAACACAACCGACGGATTGTTTTATGCAAAAGACATTTGACAAGAAACTGCGTTTTGCAGAAAAGCATCTGTGCTCGGCTTGTCCGAGAATGAGTGACTGGATTCGAGATCAAGGGCGTTGTGACTTGCGTCCCGTTTGGGACCGAGAACCTTTTGAATCGTTGGTGCGCGCGGTGGCTCATCAACAACTGCACGCGAAAGCCGCCGAATCCATCTTAGGTCGCATGCTTGCTAGGTTCCCAAACCAGCCCTTTCCGACTGCGTTGCAATTATCGCGAATGAGAGTGACGTCCTATCGCCAATGCGGCTTCTCCCTAGCCAAGACAGAAGCCATACGGGGCATCGCGAAAGCTATCACAACAGGCAAGGTGCCAGATCGCGTCAATGCAAACGCTATGACGGACGATGAACTGATCGAACTGTTAACGGATTTGCGTGGCATCGGCAAATGGACGGTTGAGATGCTGTTGATCTTCACCATGGGACGATTGGACGTCATGCCAGTTGACGATTTCGGAGTCCGGGCTGGACTGATGCACTTGTACGAGCTACCAGACATGCCCAAGAAAACAGAGTTTGCCAAGTGGACCGATGCCTGGCAACCCTATCGAAGCGTCGGCGCTTGGTACCTATGGCGTTTGGCTGACGCCCGCAAGCGGTGAGGAGTAATGGAGTAATGGAGTTAGCAATATGGAGTTAGCAATATGGAGTTAGCTTAAATGTGGCTTAGCCAGGCCCTGGCTTAGTGGTTGTTCGAGTACCACGTAGTGGTTAGACATCAGAGCCCAGGGTCGCGAAGCGCACCCTGGGTTCGAAAGAACAGTAGAAACCAAACCCCAACGGGGTTTAACAAGCGAGGAAGGTTAAACCCCGTTGGGGTTTGGGAACACCTTTCAACCTAAACCCAGGGATCTCTGCGCGACCCTGCGCTATATTGTTCTACGCCTTCAGCGTTAGGAAATCGCAAACGGCCCGAATCTCCTGTTGTAAGCAGCATGCTGGAAGCTATAAAATAGGAGGAGTCAGGTTTCAGAAGGTTCCATCAGGCGATACAGGTCACAAAATGAATTCTTCCGATCAAACAGTTGGGCAATCCAACACCAGTCCCATGCAGCATACTCTGCGGTGGTGGCCGGCTGCACTTTTGCTTGTTGCGATGGTGTTGCTGCGCAAGCTACCCGATACGATGGAAGCGCCTAGCATTCTGATTTTTATGCTTGGCTTCATGGGACCAGCAGCACTCGCAATGCTCGTTATGCTCTGGTGGCTTTTTGCAAGTCGAGCCAGTTGGAAAGAAAAAGGGATCGGCTTTGTCGCCGTTGCATTGATTGGTGTCGTTGCCATTTCACTTTGCCATTTCACAATTTTGAAGGGAATGGGCATTGTTATCTTTGTCATCCCGGTTGGTGTCGCTGCCTTTGCACTTCCATTGATCCTTTTGGCCAATCAACCGTCGCTGCGGCTTCCGGTCGCCATCGTCGGTGCCGTAATAGGATTCGGGTATTGGGATCTGTTGCAATCGGAAGGAGTAAATGGAAAGTTCGTGACGAATTTCAAATGGCGATGGGAACCGACCGCGGAAGAGAATTATCTTAATAGCCTGGCAAGCAAAGCGCCTGGCAATGCACTTGAAACCAATGAGCCCGCAATCACGCTTGCTTCGTCCGTTTGGCCCAGCTTTCGCGGTGCTTCGCGTGACGGAAAGTTGTTGGGTGTCTCGCTCGCCGAGGACTGGGTGTCTTCACCCCCGAAACTCATTTGGAAATCCAAAATCGGTCCCGGCTGGTCTTCCTTTTCCGTTGCAGGAAACCGTTTGTTCACACAAGAGCAGCGAGGAGAAAAAGAAGCTGTCGTCTGTTTGAACGCTGAGACCGGTGCAATGGTTTGGGAGCACGAATACGAGAGCCGCTTTTGGGAATCGGTCGCTGGGGCGGGTCCGCGGGCTACCCCAACCATCGCCGATGAAGGTTTGTTCTCGTTTGGTGCCAACGGAATTTTGACTTGCCTAAATGCAAGCACCGGGGCTCAGGTCTGGGAACGCAATATTCAAACGGATGCGAATCGGAAGCCTCCGATGTGGGGTTTCTCATCTTCCCCATTGGTTACCGAAGGCGTGGTAATCGTTCATGCCGGTGGCACGGAGGACAAGGGCATTTTGGCATACGATGCCAAGACGGGCGAATCGCGTTGGTCGACCGCCTCCGGTGACCATAGCTATAGTTCTCCCCAGGCAGCTAGTTTCGACTCTATAACTGGGGTTCTGATGGAAACCAACGCAGGACTGCAATTCATCAGCGCAAAAGATGGAAGCAAGATCTGGCAGTACGACTCTCCAATCCAAAACTATCGCGCGTTGCAACCGTTGGTTCTCGGCAATTCCATCTTGTTAGCCAACAGTATGGGCGAAGGAACGAAAAAACTGTCGGTTTCACTCGATGGGGACCAGTGGTCGATTAAGGAAGAGTGGGCAACTCGTGATATGAAGCCCGACTTCAACGACTTCGTCGAGCATCAAGGGAGTCTTTACGGCTTCGACGGCAGTATCTTTGCCAGTATCGATTTGGCCACTGGAAAACGCCAATGGAAGAAGGGTCGATACGGCAATGGACAAGTTCTATTGCTATGTGATGCGGGTCAAATGCTGGTGACATCGGAAGCCGGGGAACTCGTGTTGTTACGAGCTGACTCTAAGTCGATGGTGGAACTCGCCAAGTTCCCTGCGATCGAAGGAAAGACTTGGAATCATTCCGTCGTCGTTGGCAACCACGTCTTCATCCGAAATGCCGAGCAAGCCGCATGCTACGAGTTGCCCACTCGCTAAGGATCGCTCGATCCAATATTGTCCGATTTTCCTGTAGCGGAAGTCGCCAAGACTTTCGGAATGAGCGGGCGCCGAAACTCTTGGCGAGTTTCGCTACGACATCTATTGATCGACCCATCCTAAGTGCTTGACTACGGGTTCCGATTGCGATTGGATCAGCGCCAGCTTGCGATCCGATTGGCCTACCAAATCATCGCGAAAGACTTGGCTTATTCCCAGTGCCATCATCAAAATTGTATTCTCAATCGATGAAAATGAAACTTCGTGGAACGCCATTTGAATTCCATGAACGGCAATCATGCAGAAGCTAAGCACCGAAGCACTGCGTGCATAGGACGATGCCGTGGGATGCATCCAAACCACCCAACAATTGCGAATCAAACTGATGGCGGCGATCGTGTAAAGCATGGCTCCAATCAATCCTAAGTCGACAACCAAGCTCAGGAAGGAATTGTGGTGGACATAGCCGCGAATTGACTCCAATCGAATGTTAGTGGTCCGGTCATCCAGATAAGGTCGGTTGTGGACTTGAAATTGGTTGAAGCCGAATCCAGTGATCGGCGAGTCCTTGAACATCTGCATGGAGACATAGGCGAACGCCCCTCGCATCTTGGTACTCTCAAGCGTTTCGGCTTCGGAATACTCCCGTTTGAACGCGACCAAACTCGGGCCGACCACCAGTCCACCTACGATCGCCGACATGAAAAGAGCACCTAGAATCAGCGTTCGAGTTTTCCCCTGCAGCATGGTAGAGAGCAGAATGATGACAATGGCTGCAGTCCCCATCCAAATGCTCCGTGTGTAGGTCAACAGAATCGCGAGCATAAAAAGGGGGGTCAGTCCAATCGCCATCAGCCATACCCATCGCTCGCGTGCGTAGATCCAAACCGGAAAAGTCCAAAGCAAAGCTAAGCACAAGTTGAGGCACATGCCTAATCGTACCGATTGCAGCATGGGACCACGCGCTCGACCGAAGTGGATTCCCAATTTTGGATCAGCGATGAATTGTGGAAAGACGAGCGACCACTGCTTGGTTATTTCCAAAACGGCTGTCAGACTCAAGTACACGCCAAAGAACAAAAGAACCGCAATGGCTGGCCAAAGTGTCCGCGGCCTAATATCGGAGTGGCGTATCAACACAAACAAAAACGCCGGTACTAAATAGCCATTGAGCAAATGCATGACCGTTGATGGCTGGCCTACAAGTTCCTTTCCGATAGGCGTTGTCACCGTTCGGAAGATGAGCCAAGCCAGGAATAAGAACAACCAAAAGTCCGACGCGGTCAAGTCTCGTATTCTCGCCCGTCGATTCCAAGAGTCGTACAAAAACTGACCCACCAAGGCGCATAGCCATACGCGGTCCACCGTAGCAGACAGACCTCCAACCTTTGCCGACAGGAATTCTGGCGGAAAGACACTGGTGGCTACTAGAAAAACGGCTGTGCCGGTCAATATGTCATGATAGCGCACGACTGCAATCGCCCAAACCATCGCAGCCATGGCCATCAGTACGTATACCAAAACCAAGGGTATTCACTTTCAGAGTAATTTCAGCGGAGCAACCAAGGCGATCCGCTCGGATAGACCTGCTAACTCTAAAGATCGTCACTGGCGTGTGAGCGAGTACGTAAATCCTTGCAGAATGCACAATGCAACGAGTCGGCCACCGATACCGCTACTCAACAGGCACAACCGCTAGCAAGTTCGTTGCAAGCGGTATAAACCGCACTCACCATGTGGTTTGCGCAATCAATTCTTCTTCACTCAATCGACTCGGTCGGGAAACGGAGTAACCATTCCTGTGACGTCGAGATTGTATTCCGCATCCAGGCATTTTCCTATGTCAACGATTTACCGAGAAATTGGACTGTCGCTTTATCGATGGGCAACTGCGCGAACACGCTCGAGGATGTTTGATGCGTTCGAACATAAAGCGATGTTTCCAGCGGCAATCCTTTTCTATCACCGCGTCGCAACGCAATCGATGAACGCTTGGTCCATTCAAAAACGGAACTTTGAACAGCAGTTGGACTGGATCGTGAAGCACGCTTCGCCTGCTTCCTTAGACGAAATCCGAGAATCGCAGATTCTCGGAACCCGTAAGGAACCAATGGTAGGCGTCACCTTCGATGATGGTTATGGAGAAAACTGTGAATACGCAATACCGGCTTTGATCGATCGTGATATCCCGTGCACCTATTTCGTTTCCACCCACTTTGTTGAAACGGGCAAACCGTTTTCGCATGACCTTGCTCGCGGAGTACCGTTGCGACCGAACACCATCCAAGAGATCCAAAACATGGCGAATTTGGGGATCGAGATTGGTGCCCACTCGCACACGCATGCTGATTTTGGAAGGCGAATGAGCGACGCCGAACTTCGCATCGAGATTACCGACGTACGTAAGCGGCTTCAAGATTGGACCGGTCAACCGATTAACTATTTTGCATTTCCGTTTGGACTCAAAAAGAACATTTCGCAAAAAGCCATTGATGTCGTCTTTGAGTCCGGCTTTCAATGTTTCGTTAGCGCTGCAGGAGGAATGAACTTTCCTGGGCAGAATCCAAATCATTTGCAACGCATTCACGGCGATCCTGGCATGGCAGCCATGAAGAACTGGCTGACTTTCGATCCTCGAAAGATTCGAGCCAAAAATCAATTTGAAACCCAATTTCGAATTCCCACTCCGCAGATCGCACCAGCATAATTCAATGGCACAGCTCCGACTCTTTGATTTGAAAAACCATGAGACTGTTCACGCGATGAATCCTTGCACGCCATCTGCTCCGATCGAAGCCAATGGGTTCTTAGGCACTGCTAGTCCATCCCATGAACTCGTGCCGAATCCGAAGCGACCGCTCAGGGCTCTCTTTGTCATTACCAGCATGCCGGTCGGAGGTGCAGAAACCCTACTGGTCAATCTGATCCGAAAATTCCGGCCATCGCATATTATTCCGTCGGTTGCCTGCCTCAAAGACAAAGGCCCATTAGGCCAAGAAATCGCACAAGAGTTCGACGTCACAGAGCATTGGCTCAAAAGCAAATATGACTTGCGAGTTCTGACTAGGCTAGCAGGGCATATCCGCAAAGGGAAGTTTGACGCGCTCATCAGTGTGGGAGCTGGCGACAAAATGTTTTGGGGGCGACTGGCCGCAAGACTCGCGTCGTTACCGGTCGTCTGCAGCGCTTTGCATTCCACCGGATGGCCTGACGGAGTTGGAAAAATGAATCGGTGGTTGACTCCAATTACCGATGCTTTTATCGCCGTCGCAAAGCCACACGGTCAATTCCTAATTGACTTTGAAAAGTTTCCGGCTAAGAAAGTCGTAGTTATTCCCAATGGCATCGATACGACTCGTTTCCGACCGCATCAGGAATCGAAAGCGGACGTTCGACTCGAGTTGGGGCTTGAGCCAGAAACCCCGATTGTTGGAATCGTAGCTGCACTGCGTCCGGAAAAGAACCACCTGCTCTTTGTCAACGCCGCCAGCAAAGTCATTGCGAAATTCCCGAAAGCGCATTTCGTCATCATCGGGGATGGCCCGGAAAGATCTAATATCGAGAACGCCATTGCGGCCTTAAGACTTGAAAAAAACGTATCATTGCTCGGAACGCGATCCGACACACCTAGATTGCTGGCAGCCATGAACGTGTTTGCGCTTACCAGCCATAACGAAGCGAGCCCCGTTTCGATTCTAGAAGCGTTATCGTGCAGTGTCCCTGTCGTCAGTACTCGAGTGGGCTCCGTCGCCGAATCCGTCCACGATCAATGGAATGGATTCACCGTGGAACCAGGCGATGTTGAGGCGGTCGCCGATCGCATCAAACACTTGTTGTGGAACAAGGAAACCGCCGAATTGATGGGAAACAACGGTCGAGAGCACGTCCAATCCCATGGATCCTTGGACAGCATGGTTCAAATGTACGAACATCTGATCCATAGCATCTTTGATCGAAAGACAAATCGCGTACAATAGGGTTCGTTGATCGTATCAGAGACACGTCCTATCGACACCAAGAACGGATTTGGGTGGCACCCTGAACATTCACGAAATGCAACAGATGGCATCGCTCCAACATCCGATGTTGGATACGGCCATGGCGGCCGTTGCGAACGGAGCCAAGGTCCTCCGAGAACGTTTTCAAACTACAGTTCAGATCGAAACCAAAGGCCTTGCCAATTTCGTTACGGAAGCCGATCTGGGCTCCGAACGGGTGATCGTCCAAACGATTCGCGACCGCTATCCCCATCATGCGGTCATCTCGGAAGAGTCCCACAACGATCGCGCGGACTCCAAGGAACTGTGGATCATCGATCCATTGGACGGCACGAGCAATTTCATGCACAACATCCCACACTTCGCGATCTCGGTTGGCTATTACCTTGACGGCCAGCCAGAACTTGGAATCGTTTGCAATCCCATACGAGACGATTGGTACGTCGCTGTTAAGGGACAAGGCGCTTGGCATAATGGTGTTCGGCAACGAGTGGAATCGTCCGATCGAATCGATGCCACCATGATCACTTGCGGTTTCTACTACGATCGGGACCGCATGATGCAAGCCACGCTGGATACCATCGGCGACTTCTTTCGAAACAACATCCACGGAATGCGTCGATTCGGAGCCGCTGCTTTGGATTTGTGCAACGTCGGTTGTGGTCAATACGGTCTTTTTTTCGAGTACAAACTGCATCCATGGGATTACGCTGCGGGGCAGTTATTCCTCACCGAGGCCGGAGGGCAAGCGTCCGACTGCGACGGGAAATCGCTGCCTTTGAACCAGTCCAGCAGCATTTGCGCAACCAATGGACTCCTTCATCGGCAAGCTCTGGAGATCATGTCGCCCCATTGGAAGCGACTACGCGAGGGATAGCGGAGAGCGGGAGCGGAGTGTTGGAGTGTTGGAGTGTTGGAGTGTTGGAGTTGGGGCCCACTTCTCCACTTCTCCACTTGTTTTTTTCAGTCTCGACACGAAAACGCCGATATCGTATCGAAGATGTGGAATGCCTTGACTTGGTTTGGTCCATGGCCTTTCAAACAATCCAGCCACCGGAAGCGATGACCATGCGTATTGCAACTAAGTTTTGTATCGGTTCAGTACTTTTTTGTTCATTTGCTAGCACTGGCTACGGGCAGAATCAAACCCGGGACGGTGCCTTGCTAGGTGGTGTGACCGGCGCGCTCATCGGTGGCGTGGTTGGGCATCAAAACAAAGAGACCACTGAGGGGGCACTCATCGGAGGTGCAGTTGGCGCACTTGCGGGCGGTGTGATCGGTAACAAACGCGATCAAGTCTATCGACAACAATACTATCAACCTCAAGTTGCCTATCCCACCTATCACGAGCATCGAACCTATGTCCAGGTTCCGCAGCAGCGTATGGTTGTTAGTCGGCGCCCGGTAACGACTGCGGAAGTCATCAACATGACGCGAAGCGGCGTAAGCGATGCGGTCATCGTGGCCCACATCCAATCCAATGGGATTGCGATGCAACCCGACGTCAACGATGTCATCCTCATGAATCAAGAGGGGGTGAGCGACTACGTGGTGAACGTGATGCAAACGAATGGCCGAGGTTCCACGGTTTATCAACAACCCAATACCGTCTATCGCACGTACCAACATCCGACTCCGGTCGTGGTCCGCGAGGAGTATCACTACGCACAGCCAGTTTATCAAGCTCGCCAACCGGCTTACAAACCCTACTACGTTGAACGCCGTGGGTTTTAGTCGTAATTCCGTCGCTCCGCCGACGGACGGTCCGCGACATTAACAACCCGAAAATCGTGGCGCCATTCAAACGCCTAGTGCTTCTTCCATGCTAAATTTTGGGGTAGCGGAACTCGCCAAGAGTTTCGTTGGTTAGGACTAAATTTGGGGGTAGTTTCGTTGGTTAGGACGAATTCACTGGAATTTACCACTTGAAGTCGCCGAAAGCCTACGCGGCTTCCGCTACGCAAGAACCCCAACTCTTAAGCTGGATGCAAAGTATTGACGGGACTTCGAATGTTGTGTATCACGGCGGAGACTGCCGTGCCACTCTTTGAACCATTTCGAGTCTTTTGATCCGATGAGCCAATTGAAAAAGATCATCCAAGCCATTTCCGAGGCTGGAGGTGTCGCCTATGAAGTCGGTGGGTGTGTTCGCGATTCATTGCTCGGCCATGCGAACAAGGACCAAGACATCGAAGTTTTTCACTTGGATGCAGACACTCTCTCGAAAATCTTATCTCGCTTTGGACGCGTCAACGAAGTCGGCGTGTCGTTCGGAGTCATTAAGCTTCGTACTTCACAAGGGGATGATCTCGATTTCACCCTTCCTCGCCGTGAAAGCAAAGTTGGTCGAGGGCATCGCGGGTTTCAAGTGGAGGTGGATCACACACTGAGCGTTGCCGACGCAGCCCTTCGCCGCGACTTTACCATAAACGCCATCTATCGAAACTTGCACGACGAAACGCTAATCGACCCGCACGGTGGTGTGCGTGACCTGGAGCAACGCGTTTTGCGAGCGACGAGTGAGCACTTTGCCGAGGATCCGCTTCGCGTTTTGCGTGGGATGCAATTCGCAGCTCGATTCGATGCGGCCATGACCAGCGATACGATTGAAATGTGTCGATCCCTGAGCCATGAATACTCATCGCTGGCTTTGGAAAGGGTTTGGAACGAGTGGTTGAAGTGGGCCACGCGTGGTAAGTGTCCCAGCCGAGGATTGAAGTTACTCAAAGACTGCGGTTGGATCGAGCATTACCCCGAACTCGCAGCTTTGGAAGGTGTCCCACAGGATCCCACATGGCATCCGGAAGGGGATGTTTGGATTCACACACTCCACGTTTGTGATGCCGCTGCCCGAATTGCAGAACGAGAGAAATTGCCTGATGACGAGCGAGTGATATTGATGTTTGCGGCCCTGTGCCATGACCTTGGCAAACCAGCCACCACCGTCCTTACCGACGGAAGATGGCGATCACCAAGTCACGCGTCGGTTGGCGTACCGTTGGCGGATTCGTTCTTGACCAGTATCGGATGTCCAAGGCATTTTATTGAGGTGGTACAGCCGCTGGTGGCCGAACATCTTGTTCATGTTCAAGCCGAAGCGTCCCACCGGACAGTGCGACGACTCTCGGTTCGTCTGGGCAAAGCCTCGATCGTGCAGTTGTTGAGGCTGGTGGAAGCAGACTTAGGCGGACGTCCGCCATTGCCAACTACGATTCCAGAATCGCTGATTCGCATTTTGCAATTGGCAGAATCGACGAAGGTTTCGCATACGCGACCGGATCGCATTATCTTGGGGCGTCATTTGCTACATCTAGGGTATGAGCCAGCTAGATGGTTTAGTTCGGTATTGGAAAAGTGCTATCAAGCTCAGTTGGATGGAGTTTTTGAAGGTGAGACCGGCGGAATCGATTTCTTGAAATCCGAACTAGACAAAATGCCACCCAGTTAGCGAATCAATCCGTATCATTCCTGCTAACGTGCTTAGGCGAGGGGTAGTTTGAAATCTACCTATAAACTGGGTGGCACGCTCTGAGGTACGGGTGGCA
>JBBRJI010000100.1:0-12363 GCA_038219625.1 Pirellulales bacterium
GTAGTCCGGATGTGTCACCATCAGTGCCATTCCATGAAGACGCTGAATGAATTGCAACTTGTCTCGCCAAATGCGGTCGCTGGTCTCCCTCAACGAAACAAAGAGAGTATGGTCCTGAGGCAGCGTGTATGGCAATTCGACGAATTTCCCGACGGAAAATGGCCAAATGCCTCCAACGCCGCCAGGCATCGGTTGATAGGGATCGACATCGAAACACGAAGCGTCGTATTCGATATTCAGCTCTTGCATCCATTGCAGATTGCGGTGCACCATCGGCGAACGAAACCCCACCGCGCCGTAACGTTCGATCGCTTGATTGATCAGGGGGACTCGAGCGTCAAAGATTCTCCTGCTCAGAAACAATCGACCATCGTGATTGTAGCCATGAATCCCGATCTCATGCCCGTTTTGTTTCAAGTCACGAATCAATCCCTCATCTATTTTGTACTTGTACGGAACAAAATTCCAGCTCGAACGAAATCCGAACGACTCCTCCATCTCGGCAAGTTTGGATACCAGCGAAGCACCTCGCTGTTCCTCGACATCGTGCGTTAACACCAGGGCGTAACTTGCGCTTACCGGCCAGAGTGAGTTCAAGGGTTGCCTAAGCGTTCCCGTGAATTCGTGTAGCGCTTCGGGAATGTACCAATGGCCTCGAGAAGACAGTCCCCTATTCCGCGTTTTTTGAAACAACTGCCTCGCTTTGATGGGTAGAAACTGGCGAACCCGATAGTACATTCGAAACGCCGGCGATAGTTTGGCTTCATTCATGTCCTTGGAGAGGCTCTCCTTCAGTATTTCTTTTAGCCTGCCTTCAAAACAGAACTGGGCTTCCAATTCGTCATGCTTCCAACCAAGAGCCTCTGGCGAGTCGCAAATTGTTAAATCGCCCTTCAAACGCCCTGCAAACAGGTCATCGTACACTTGAAGCAAAATCGTTCGCTGATGCGACCACGCTAGCGACTGTTCAATTCGCGCTCGCCCGATCTCCCCCATTCGCATTCGCACTTCGGGCGTATCGAATAGACTCAAAATGAGCTCAGCAAACTGATCGACGCTATTCTTATCGGCATAAAGAGCAGCCTCGCCGGCAGTGATTTCATTTTCCATCGTTCGAAATGCGACCGTAGGCCTGCCAACGGCCATATACTCCATCGTTTTGATGGTCGTGCAGCTATCGTTGTATGGGTTGCTTGGGTCAGGCGTCACGCAGATATCAAACGATGCGATGTAGCGGGGCACTTTTTGGAAATCGACAAATCCGGTGAATAGAACATGGTCTTTCAGCCCCAAATCTTCGGTCAGTTTCTTTAGGGATTCCAGTGCTGGTCCCCTTCCCACAAGTACCGCTAAAAAATCGGTCCGCTGCTCAAGGATTTTTGGCAAAGCCCGAATGAAATAATCGACGCCATCTTGAAAACCCATCAATCCGACGTAGCCAAGAATCGTCTTTCCGGGGGGCCTCAATTCATCGAGCGGCTGGATTTCGGGAGTAAAACGATCGCTGGGGCCGTTGCGCACAATGTAACATCGTCGTGGATCGGCACCGCAACGATCAATCTGAATCCTATACTGCGTTTCGTTGGTGGCGATGAGTGCATGTGCATTGCGGCTCGCGAGTCTTTCAAAAAACCGCAACCCCTTTACGACAAGCGGACTACCTCGACCTTCCTTCTGGGCTTGATAGAGTTCGGGCGAGAGATCGTGTAGATCAACTACAAATTTCTTCCCAAGCAGTTTAAAAAAGATCGCGAGCATCGAATTGAGATCGGGCGGGCAATGCACGTGTACCGCATCGAAGCCATGTCGAAGCAAGACCCAAGAGGCGACTAGAAAAGCCATCACCAAACTGTATGCATACTCGAAGAGATAGCCCAGCAAACCATTCCACTCTGGAGGCCGCGGATAACGGTAAACATGGACCCCCTCAACAAGTTCGTACAGGCTGCGGTACTTACCCGTCGGGCAAATCACCGTAGTTCTATAGCCCGCCTCGGACAACGCGATAGCTTCCTGATAGACGCGAGAATCCTGCGGATAGCATCCATTCTCCAGAATCATCAAGATGCGCTTTGAGCGAGGAATGGTTTGCATTGATTTTTTCATGGAGATTGAACGGAAGGTGAAATCCAGCCACGCATGATCTTGTAGGCGGACGATGCGCAACGTAACTTCCATGGTGAAAAGACTTTGCGATAGCGTCCAAAATTCGTTAGGGCTCCACCGAATTTGGCCTTGAATTTTCCTGGTCCGTATTCTTCACCCTCCCAACCAGCCCCTGCAAAGTCGAACAACTGATAACCTTCGACCGAGTATTTTGTAATCGCGTCCCACAAGATCATGGACATAGCTGAGATCCCTTGAATGCGCTTCGCTCCGGCATACCAGTAAACCACGCGATTCTTATAGGAAAGGAAACAGGCAGCAGCGGCTACTTCCCCCTCATATTCGGCAAAAAAAACACGACAGATATTCTGTGGCATTTCTCGAAACGCAGATTCAAAAAGGCTTCGATCGGCCAGCGGGACTTTAGAGCCCGCGTAACTCTCGGATACGATCGCGTAGAAACGATTCAGTTCTTTAAACGGCTCGACCTCTCGGACAATCAAGCCGCGTCGCTTAGTCGAGCGCACGTTGTTTCGGCACTTGGGATCAAGCCCAATAAAGAGCTGCTGCTCGTCTCTCTGAAGGTTTAACTCGTAATTGTAATAGCCGAGCAGCTCATATCCTTGATTCAACAACGCATTTTCCGACACAGGGGCTGCGAAAAAAGGACGCACTTCCGCGAAGAGTGCGCGTCGACGCATGTAGTTGTCGTGATGACGAAGAAGCTGTGCAACTCCCTCGCGTCCCTGCCGTGATTCAAGAAAAATTGGCTCAGCATACAGAATGGATCTAGCTGCGATACGGTCAGCCCATCGTCCAAGCGTTGAGACCTTGACGGCTACGAGCATTGCACAAATCGCATTATTCTCATCGACCGCTGCGTGAGCGAATGGACTGTGCCCTTTGGCTGATTCCATCGTTCGGATCATTGCACAAGTATGGAATATGGTTCCTTTTATGTGGCTTTCCACGAAGCCATCCCAGTCTGGCAATTGATCAAACGAAAGGATCCTGAGATCGTCGCCATTCTTCACGACAAACACCCCTCCGCGTCTGGAGTTGCCGCGGACGAGCCACACGCGGCTGAAGTAAGTCCACCCTCATGATCAATGAATTTCCGCGTCCACATCTCGACGCTCATAAGCCCCCAAAGCTTCGTCGAATGATCTGTGTATCCAGAGACATGCTCGCGAATCAGCCGTTCGACAAACGAAACATTGAACAGGCCACGCCGCTCAAGCGTTTCCGTCGACAACAAGTCTTGCATCATCGGTCGTGCTTCTTTTCGCAGCCAACGCTCAATTGGAATTGGAAACCCTTGTTTCTTTCTATCAATGATCTCAGTCGGAAGGAGACGACGTGCAACTTGCTTCAAAAGATACTTGCGTTGAGAACCACGCAGCTTCATCGAGTCCGGCAAATGGGCAGCAAACTCGACTAGCTTGTGATCGAGCAATGGCACCCTCGCTTCCAACGAATTGGCCATCGTCAGTTTGTCGCCGCGAAGCAATAGGTAATCGGGCAGCCAAAGCTTGCTGTCAGCGTAAAGCATCCGATCCAACGGCGAACGTGCATCGCAGCTCGCTAAGTGATTCGAAAATACTGAGGCAGCGCCTGCTTGAATCGATTCCACTTGACCGTCCAGCAATTGCCGCTTGGCGTCATCGCCAAACATTGGGAACCAATTCGCGAATCGGGTTGCTTCGTCGCGGATGGTTAAGGCCCCTATCGCAATCTTGCCACGTCGCAATCCCGGCAACGTAGAGGACGCCGCACGCAACAATTTCGCGGCGCTGGTAGGCAATCGAGAGAACCACTTCGAATAGCGCTCGCCCGAGTAACGAGCGTAGCCCGCAAACAATTCATCGCCACCTTCGCCAGTTAAAACCATCTTGACGTGTTGCCTCGCAAGCTTGGCAACCATATACGTCGCAACGGTTGCTTGATCTGCGATCGGTTGGTCGAGATGCCAAAGCACATCTTCGGCATAACGTAGAAAGTCAACGGAAGTAATCTTCAGTGTATGGTGCTCGCAACCAAACTTGTCTGCGACCTGTTGGGCGTAAGGTAATTCATCTTGGATCCCTTCACCGCCAAAGCCGACGGAGAATGTCTTGACCGGTGTACGGAGTTCCTCTGACATCAGTGCTACAATCGTACTCGAGTCCACTCCACCACTTAAAAAGGCGCCAAAGGGCACGTCGCTGCGTAGATGAAGCCGTACCGACTCGCGCAGCAACTCCAGCAACTGATCCGCGTAGTCCTGCTCACTTAGAACACATTCAGGTTTTGCAAAAGAGATATCCCAGTAGCGTTTGATCTCGACGCGACCTTTTGCAATTCGAATAAAATGACCGGGTGGCAAAGAATGAATGCCGGCGAACAAAGTGCGTGGCGCGGGCACATACTTGAGCGACAGATACAAACTCAGCGCCTCTATATCCATTGATGGCTTAATGGCGGGATGTTCGAGAATCGATTTGATCTCCGATCCGAAGACGAAATCGCCTTTGCCTTCGGCGTAGTAGAGAGGCTTGATCCCCATTCGATCGCGGGCGATAAACAACTCACGGCGGACGTTATCCCAAATCGCAAAACCGAACATCCCACGAAGATGATCCAGGCATGCTTCTCCGTACTCTTCGAATAAATGAACAATGACTTCGGTGTCGCTATGGGTTTTGAGCTGATGACCTCGCGCAATCAAATCGTTGCGAAGCTCGCGGTAGTTGTAAATCTCGCCGTTGAAAACAACACCATAACGACCCGACTCGTCGAAAATCGGCTGCTGGCCGTCTGCGAGGTCGATGATGCTGAGTCGCCTCATTCCCATCGCCAATTCGCGATCGATGAGTCGTCCGGCCTCGTCAGGTCCGCGATGAAAAATGGACGCAAGCATCCGTTCGAGTCGTTCGGGCGGAACGCTTCGCATAGAATCGAGACTGAGGATACCGGCAATTCCGCACATGATTAGTTGAAACTCATTTTGCTTTCGTACAAAGACGTCGAACGATTGTGGCCGTCTTTTGAACATTGTTGGGGGAAAAATACTTTTCCGCCAGCTCGCGATTGCGTTTCCCAAGTTCCTGTCGCAGTTGCTCGGAACCTTGTACCTTACGAATTGCTTCAGCGAGTTGCTCTACGTTTTTTTCCTCCACCACAATCTGTTCAAGGAATTCCGGAATACCGACATGTCGGGTCGAAATAACTGGCTTGCCGCATGCCATCGCTTCGATGATCACACTAGGGAATCCTTCGCCGACTCCAACATCATCATAGTGACAAGGCAAACAGAAGACATCGCAAGCACGGTACATCGCGCGAAGGGCCGTGCCAGAGAGTTTACCTAAAAACGCAACTTGAGATTCGATTTGACATTCCTTGACGAACCCTCGAACATCGACCGAATCGGACTCGGCACCTTCGCCGCCAACGACCCAGACTTCGATATTCGGATCGTTCAATTGCTTGACCGCCTGGAACAGGACTTTGTGACCTTTGCGCTGAACGAAAAAGCCGACTATCAAGATGACAAATTTTTTGGGTGTTGGACGATAGTCTTCGAGATCCATGGAGAGCGAGATAATCTCGATCTTCTCTTCCGGATAACCGAATAACTCATTGAGTTTCTTTCGATTGAAGTCCGAGATGGTGATCAATTGATCACAGGCAGCCAGCGATGCTTGGAACAAACCAGGATTTGGATTCTGATACAGTTCGTAAGCATGAATGGTGCAAAGCAGAGGTTTGTCGACCAACAGTTTCGCGAAATAACCAACAAAAAGTTTTCGGTCTCCGAACGTCGCGTAGATCGCATCGACACCTTGCATGCTCTTGGCAAAATAAGCGGCCAATAAGAAATCGACAACGGCTCGGTGCTTTATCGCAATCGACAAAGCATGCAAGTACCGTCTTGGTGAGCGTAAAAAAGCTCCCGGCTGGGCCAATAGGATACTCAACAGCGACCAGCGAATGACTCTCCAGTTCTCGCGCGGCGCATAGAGGCCCTGGCCAACTTTAGTCGGATAAATGCTGATCCTGAAGCCCGTTTGTTCCAAATGCGAAACATCGCGATAGATGAAATGCTCTAGTCCGCGTTTCATCGAGGCCACGATACCGATATGGGGTCGTTGTTGGCTCACGCATGGACTCCAACCGGACGTGTTCGCGGTTGTTTGCGATCCGCAATCGCTTGTCGATAGACGTCCATCGTTGCTTTGGCTACCACCTCCGGCGCACATTCACTGCGTAGCTTGGTCTGGCCAGCTTGGCCCATGGCGGACCTCTTTTCCGGTGCCCTCAAGAGTTGCAGGATCGCATCGGCCAATGCATCGGCATCTCTGGGTGGCACAAGCAAACCCGTTTTACCGTGGTCAACCATATCCGGAAGCCCTCCTGTGCGAGTCGCAATCACCGGCTTCTGATACGTATAGGCTATTGGAATCACTCCGCTTTGGGACGCTTCGATATACGGAAGTACGACGATGCTCGACGAGGCGAACATCTCGGCTCGCGCTTCATCGCTGATCCAATCATTGTGGACTTCAAAGCGTTCCGGGTGAACCATCATGCGACGATATGGATCAAAGTCATCTCCCTTGCCAGCAATCACAAATCGCACATTCGGGAATTCTACCGAGACCTTGGGTTCAGCCCGAATCAAGTACTCCAGTCCTTTGTATTCCCAGATCCTTCCGAAAAATAAAATCGTTCGACCGTCATCGCGATGCTCGACGGTGGACGCCTCTTCGCCAATTGCAATGTGCGGTATGAGATGGATTTTTGATGGTGCAATTTGAAGATCATCGGTTACGGTACCGATAAGACTTTGGCCGTGTACGATTACATGATCTGCTCGTCGGTAACCGAAATCCATGATCGACTGTGGAGTCAGCTTCGATTCTTTATCACCGATGTGCTGTCTTGCGTCATGGATCGTGACAACCAGTGGATACTTCCGAACGCGAGGTAGCGCTAGATTGAAATACATGTGACCGTGTTGGTAATGAACCACATCAGGAGCAAATCGCTTCAATGTCCCGAGCATCGATAGCACCGTCCGAAGCTGACGAATTGGCTGACGCATCCTCGGTTGCTGAAAGGGTTCGTAACGAACGCGTGAATCGAGCATTTGCAGGTGTCCGGACTCCTGACTCGATGGCATCATCAACAGAACATCGGCTTCTTTCACCATCTCGTTCACATGGCGAATGCAATACTCAGGAAAGTAATAGGAGACGAAAGCAATCCTCATGACACTCCAACACTCTCCGGCATTCTACGGTCTATGGGACTTGGTTTGTTCTGCTGGGAAAGTTGAGTGCTGGGTTGTTTCGAAACCTCATGCAGCACCATCCAGTCGATGGTTTGCTGAATTCCCTTGTCAAGGTCGAAGCGAGGTGAGTAGCCGAGCAATTGGTGTATCTTGTGATCGTCATAGCTTGCCTTCCTGGAATAAAGGTCGTTCAGTTCACCGGTGCTAGGGGTGGAATCCAATTCGCCTTTCAATCGCTTCATTAGGCGGCTTGCAAAACCACCTCTCAAATAGATTTCCATCAATCGGTCTTCGAACTTTGCTTTGAAAAAGGACGTGACCGATCCGACGGCTCCCATCACTCGTGTTCGGAGACGCGACTTGGTTGGAGAAATACGTTGCAACGGAGGTAACTCCAACGCGTCGTTCAGCTTTTGGAAGTAAGTGTTCCAACTCGGTCTATCGGGACCATTGACATTGAACGTTTCTCCCGGCGCTTGGTCCTTGACGAGTGACAAGAAGATGGCTTGAACTAAGTCATCCACATAAACCAAGTTTGCGATCCCTTCGCCTAAGCCTTCAAATAACCCCCATTTGCCCGACTGCAATCGCTTGGCAACATTCACCGACCACGAAGTGCCAAACGGACCGTAGATGAGTGATGGCCTGAGGATCGTCGGTTTCAACCCGCGATCATGAAATTGTTGGCAGAGTTTTTCGGCAGCCAATTTCGAATCTCCATAGGAACCGGCAGTCGGTTTGGCGTCCGTCGATTCGGTGATGATTCCACCTTGGTCCGAACCATAGGCTTCTGCGGAGCTGAGATAAACAAATTTTTGTATTCGATGGCGAACGGCAGCTTCGAGCAAATTCCTCGTCCCTTCGACGATCGTCTCGCGATCATCCGTGTAGGCACAGTGCACAATCGCGTCAACTCCTTTTACGGCAGCATCGACTTGCTCTGGATTCATAATGTCGCAAAGAACCACTTCGACGGGATGGCACGCGACTTGCGATGCTCGCGACCATTGGCGAATTGCGGCAACTGGCTTTGCAAATTCGGAAAGGGACATTGCCTCGACAATACGAGCCCCAAGGAAGCCAGCGGCCCCAGTGACGAGAACACGTAAAGGGTTTTGACTGGCCGGAGCAAGAGGAATTGTTAGGTGCTTGTTCCAGTTCATAGGGTAGCGTTTGGCCGCGTTCATGGCTTGTTCCAGTAATTCGATCGTGGCCAAAGTGCTGCGGCCTGAGACAAAGGGTTCGGCCTCGCCGTTTACTACTTGGACTAGATTCGCAATGGTCGGTTTTGCAAAATCACAGTACGTCAATCGATTGCTCGCGCATTTGAATCGCTCTTCGCGACCGTCCTTGAATTGAACTGTGAATTCGTCCCAATCTTCAGCCTCCGCCGAGATCGATCCAAGGCTTCCCGAAATCTGAAATCCGTTCATCAACTTGCCAAGCCGGCTGACCTTGATTTCAATGTGGCATCCTTGGTGTTCCAGGTTGACCGTGGCCATGGCTTCTGGCCCGCCGAAGGAATCGTTTTGCGAGCGCAGCAAGGTGGGCTTCGCATCCAGCCAGTAGCAAACGGAATCCAGAAGATGGACGCCCGTGTCCGACCAAGCTCCTTTTGCACCCAACTGAAAATGATGAGGCGACGCGGCTGGCCAGTTAAACTCTACGCCATCATGGTACTTGATCGACTCAATCTTGCCCAAGGTTCCGGCTGCAATGAGCTCACGAATCTTTTGATAGGTAGGAAAGAACCTTCGGGTTTGATTGACCGCCAACTTGGCCCCGGATTTTTCGCCTGCTTCTACCAGTTCACGTGCTTCGGAAATCGATTCTGTCAACGGCTTCTCGCACAGAACATGGATGCCTTGATCGAGAAACCATTTGGCGGCCGAATAGTGAAGATGTGGCGGAGTAGCAACGATCACCGCGTCCACTTTGCCGACCAATTCTCGATAGTCTTTGACTGCATGAGCAGCCCGGAATTGCTGTTGCATCGCAGCCAATCGCGTCGGATTGGGATCGGCAAGGGCGATCGATGCAGCCGTTTGAGTGTGGGCAGCAAGTGCCGGTAAGTGGTACAGTTCGGCAATCGCGCCGCAGCCGATCACACCCATTCGCACCGGAGTATTTATCTTCTTATTCATGCAGGAGCTCGACTTAGAAAGGTGCTTTTGAAAAAGCGAACATCGGACATGCGTACCGCTTGTACTAAGAACAGTAGCGCAACATAAACTGCAGCCGCGACAATAATGACGATTGGCCAGGATGAGTCTCGAACCAGATAAACGGCAACGCCCATACCGGAGGCGGCGACCAGGACTCTCGCCATGCTTGCAACGATGCCGGGCAGTTCACTCATCTTGGCGGAAAAAGCCAAGTAACAAATCGTGGCGACAAGTCCTCCGAGAATGCACCCGGCTGCCGCACCGATCGCACCGAATTGTCTGACGAGGAGATAGGTTGCCATCGAATTCACGCTAAGGCTGATGGCTGCCACCACCATCGATCGATGTTGTTTTCCCTGCGCGAACAGCACGTGGCTCAGAAATGGATTTAAGAATTCGAGCAATAACACCCAGATCAAGACTCGAAGAATTGGACCCGCTTCGGCAAATTCCTCTTTGTACAAAATAGCGACAATGCGATCCGTCAGGACCGACACTCCGATCACAGCCGGTAACGCAATCGCGCACATCACACGAACCGTATGCTGGAACAACCGGTGAAAGGAATCCTTGGAATCAATGTACATTCGCGACATGACGGGAAAAACGGCGGTCGTAAAACTCTTGGCAACCACGGAGCCCAATCGTACGAATTTCCAAGCTGCGCTGTAAAGCCCAACGGCAACTTCGCCCGTCACCCAGGAAAGCACTAGCACATCTAGATTGGTGTAAATGGTAGCCATCCAGTTTTCGGCAGCGAAGACGCGCCAACGAAACAAAAATCGCCTCGTTGTTCTCATAGAAAACTGGATCGAAGGAGTTGCAATCTGCCGCAGGCTGAACCAATACGCGATCAACAATCCCGTACGAGATACCACCAACACCCACATGAGCTCGATTATTCCATAGCCGAGCCTGAGCACCAAGACGCTCAGCGCGATTCGCAACAAGCTTTCCACAGCCGTCCCAAACGTGACGAACTCGGCTCGCTCACGAGCGACAAAAATCGCTTCCAACAGAACGCAGATCGCCGCTGGAAATAAACCGATGCAAGAAACACCGATCGCGCGTATCGTATCGTCCGAGTAGCGAAAACCGATCCCAAGCGGAATCATTACCAACGGAGCAACACAACACAACACAAATACCATGATGGTAGCGGAGGTCAGCAAACTGCTCAAATGACGAGGCCAACGAGCTACGTCACGGGTCAAAAGAATGCCGATCGCAGTTGCTGTCAAACTAAGAAACAACTCAAAGAAATGGGTTGCAATCGCAAGTTTGCCAAATCCCTCAACGCTCAGCAAATTGGCAGAATAGAGAACAAACGCGAAGCTCGCAACCATGCGAGTCATGGTTCCGGCCAAGAGCATCAAGGCGTTCTTCGAAGTACGCAACGTCTTGCTACGTGACATAGGGCGCACCTTCCATTCGTATTTTACGATCGGATGGCTTTAGGCACGATTGCTGGTGAATCGCAGCGGTTATCCCAAGCACTGTCCAGAGTGTTTCCACTTGCGGCCGAGAGTTGAAGATGTCTACGAGCATGTGGACCATGTGACCCGCGATGGCTGCAGCGCAAGCAAGCCCCAATGGGGAAAGCAGTCGATCGCGAGCCGCCCAAGCCGAAAGACCTTGCCGAAGTCCATTTCCTAGCACCAATAGAAAAGCCAATAACCCGAAAACTCCTGTTTCAACCCATACCAACAAGTATTTGCAGTGGATGGTGTAGTACCACTCGGAACGAAACATTCCAGAATTCGCAACTGGCTCGCAGGCGATATGGCAGTTGCCTGCTCCGTATCCAAATAACGGGCGATGGCTAATGGTTTCCATAGCGATGAGCGACAAGTGTTTTCGAGATTCCGCAGAGCCCTCGTCATCGCCCATGACACGCTTTTGGACAATGTAAGCCAACGGAACTGCACCAACGATCGCCAAAATCAAAGCAAAGACGATGGCCCACTTAGGCAACCAGCCGCGTAGGTGCATGCCCAATCCGATAACGATGGTTCCAATGCCGACCGTTAGCACAGCACCTCGAGTCTGTGTCAAAAGTAAAGCCAGTATCCCCGCGGCCATGGCACCAGCGCTCAAGAACCAGGTTCGCCGCGAGCGAACAGACAAATTGAGAGCCATGACTGGAAGCCAAAGTATCGCTAACAGGCTGCCCGCAACCACCGCGGAATGAAGAGAACCCGCGATTCTACCATCGGGCCATACCGACAGAAGGACAGGCCCAAAACGATAGTCTTGACCCGCTGCGCCGCTGCCTAGCGATGCCAATCCGAAGATCAACAGACTCTGCATGGTCATGGTTGCGGCCAACATCAAGATACTGAAGACCAAATCTTCATAGGTTTTTAAGCGGTTGGCTAAGTAAAAAAAGATCGCGAAGGCTTGCATTAACAGAAACAGATCGAACATCGCCAACAATGGCACGCTTGCGGCAAAAATACTTATGGCAACCGTCGCTAGGTAAAAGATCTGTGGAAATCCAATCACGAATTTTTGTTGGCGGTTCTGGCGATGGACTGCCGAACCGGCAAACCAAACTGCATACAAGTAAGCGAAGCAGACGGACGTTATGGATACGTTGAATCCACCGACGGCACCGAGTTCGGCGTCGTGTTGATGGAACATGAAATACTTGTCGAGCTGGATCGGTATTTCAAAAATCCCAAGCCCTAGGGCCGCACGTTCGTGCCACGAAAGATTCAAGGCCGCGCAGCTTCGAACCACATGGTAAGTGGACTTAGGCGGATAGACTACCGATACAGATTGTGACACTTTATTGCTTCGTCGAGTTAGCCTGCG
>JBBRJI010000101.1:0-12351 GCA_038219625.1 Pirellulales bacterium
TCGTGGGTCCGCGCGCGAGTGGCGGAATTGGCAGACGCGCTGGATTTAGGATCCAGTGTCTTCGGACGTGGGGGTTCAAGTCCCCCCTCGCGCACGAAAACACTGGCTCGCGTTCTTCCAGTTCGTTCACAACACGCGAAAACGAGGGAAAGCACTCCTCAATTCGCTCGTTGAGCGACTTTTGGCATGACCTCCCCGGAACACCGCATGAGCCAAAGGGTATAGCATATCGCATGAACGAACTCCTTAGTAAGTGAAAAAGCGATTAGACAACAGACACGATTTTAGCAAACTCCTTTTCAGCCGTTTTGACGTATCTTGCGATCCACGAGGAAAACTACCCACAGGCTGGAAGCCTATGCTACGCCAAGATCTCGCGGATCAGCGTGCCTTCGACATTGGTCAGCCGTCGCTGAATTCCATTATGCTCAACGCTTAGTCGCTCATAGTCCAATCCAAGAAGGTGCAAGATCGTTGCGTTGAAATGATAAAGAGGGTGCACATTCTCAATTGCTTTTTGTCCGAACTCGTCGGTCATGCCGTGACTTACGCCAGGCTTCACCCCTGCACCTGTCATCCAACAAGTAAATCCGTCCGGATTGTGGTCGCGTCCCTTGGCCCCTTTTTGAAAGAAAGGCATGCGTCCAAACTCGGTACACCAAACGACCAAAGTATTCTCAAGAAGGCCTCTCTGCCTGAGGTCTTTGATGAGCGCCGCTGCAGGTTGGTCCATAATTTCGGCATGGATATCGTACTGTTCCTTGAGCGCGTTGTGACCATCCCAGTTGAGTCGGCCAGCACTTGCATACGCGCCATTAAAGAGCTGGACGAAGCGTACGCCGCGTTCGATCAAGCGCCGAGCTAAAATGCAGTTGCGGGCGAAGGCTGCTTTGTCTCCGTTCTTCGTGTCGTCGGCTCCGTACATCCGCAGGATATGCTCAGGCTCGGTGCTCAAATCGCTCAGATCAGGTACGCTCAATTGCATTCGAGCCGCCAATCGGTAACTGGCAATACGCGCCGCTAATCGTGAGTCGCCTGCTTGCTGTAGTTGATGTTGCAGGTTCATCTGCTCCAGCAACTGTTTGGCAGCTTCATCCGACTCGCGTGCGACACCTTTGGCAGCCAGGTGACGAATCGGATCCTTGGCACTCAAAACAGTTCCTTGGAATGCAGCCGGCAAAAAGCCTGGCCCCCAATTGTTCGAGCCATTCTGCGGTACACCTCGCGGATCCGGAATCGCAACGTAAGCGGGTAGGTCTTGATTCTCACTCCCAAGTGCGTAAGTTGCCCACGAGCCCAGACTTGGAAAACCATCCAACGTAAAGCCGGTCGATAGAAAATTCTCTGCTGGACCATGGGTGTTGGATTTGCTCGTCAGCGAATGAACGAAGGCGATGTCATCGGTCAGTTCGGCCAAATGGGGAATCAGGTCGCTTACCCATTTGCCGGTTTGCCCTCGCTGCCGAAATGCGTATTGCGGGCGCGCAAGATTGCCGGCTGGTCCTTGGAACGTGACGGCGGGACCGCCTGGCAATGGTTTGTCATCCCACTTGATCAGCTCGGGCTTGTAGTCCCAGGTTTCTAATTGGCTGACTGCCCCAGCGCAGAAAATGACCACCACGTTCTTGGCCTTGGCCGGAAAGTGGGAAGCTCGCGGCGCATAGGGTCGTGCTGGATCAATGGCAGGAATAATGGGTGTCGATGCTTGCAAAGACTCGCTGTCTATCAGACTGGTGAGTGCAATGGCCCCCAATGCGGTCGCACTATCTCCTAGCCATCGACGTCGACAGAGGTCGGTCCATTGTGTCTTCGAACTTGTATCGTTGCTCATGGTACGAAGATGACCTCATTGCAGTTGAACAGAGCGCGACACAACGGCTCCAGTCCATGTGTCTGGACAACGCCAAGCGCAGACGACTGCTCGATCGCAGTTGGTTCGCGTTGCATTGCGATGTTGTAAGCGACTCGAATCTGCTCTTGCAAGTCTGTGCTACTTTCCATTTGAATTCGCTTTGCAAATACCTTGGCACGCTCCAGTGTGAAGGTGCTATTGAACAGATTGAGTGCTTGGACTGGAGTCGTCGATTCGCGACGTTTGGCGGTACTTTGACCAGCATCAGGACAGTCGAACGCACCGAAGATCGCATCTCGCTCACGCCGAACTTTGTGGGCATAGATGGTTCTTTTCATTCCATCCGAAGAGAATGTCTCGACAGGTTGAAAGCCACTCAAGCCGCCGCGTTGATCAAACAAGTTGAACCCACGGCCATGCATTTCGGATCGAAGTTCGCCGGTCATTGCCAGCATTGTGTCACGGATCTCTTCGGCATCTAGTCTTCGGCCTGGGAATCTCCACAGCAGTCGAGCATCGGCGTCTTGTTTCATTGCCTCTTCGCGCCCGACAATAGAGGAAGATTGGCAATACGTTTCACTTAGCACGATTTCGCGATGCAGCCGCTTCAAACTCCAGCCTTCTCGGTGAAAATTGGATGCCAACGTGTCAAGCAGTTCCGGATGCGTCGGTTTGGATCCGCTGCGGCCAAAATCGCTTGGCGTATCGACCAGTCCGGTACCGAAGTGCCCTTGCCACACTCGATTGACTAAAACGCGGGCGGTAAGCACATTCGATTCGTCGGCGATCCAATTGGCCAAAGCTCTACGTCGTTCCTGATCGCTGCTCGCGTCCGGCAATTGGAGCGAACTCAAGAAGACGGGAACGGCGGGCTTGACGAGATCGCGAGGTTGTTCTGGATCGCCACGATTAAGCCAGTGAATTGCATCCGGCGTTCGAAACTTGCCCGCGAAAACGAGCTGACCTCGCTCTAATGCCTGGATTTGAGTATGAAGTCGATTCCGTTCCTGGATGAACTCGTTTGCGCGTATGGCATCCTTGGGATCTAGCGTTGTCGTGATGAACGCTGGCCCAAGATCCATGCCTGAACGCCAAGGTCTTCGGTCTGTGGAATCCGCAACTCGATTCCAACCCTCGGGCGTTTCGACTTCGATTGTGTACTCGATAGGCAACCGATCCACCAAACTGCCGGACCTGTCTCGGCTCCAAACAATGCTCCCTATCTCCTCGGGTTCGGCAAACTCCAATTCCACCCAACCTCGCCCATTTTCATTGCCTAGCCAACTTCGGTCGTTGCCCAACATCCCATCATGGACATAGCTTGGGTCGTGCACGCCAGGGACAAGCGTATTGCCAGAGGTGGTCGCCTTCGCACCGGCAGAACGCAATGCCACATTCTTACCCTTTCGATTGAAGACCTCGATCTCATCGATGCAGGGTTCCAGACTGTTGGTCGCTTCGATCGTAAGTCGCAATCGTTGGGTAAGCGTCTTAGGAATCCGGTCGTAAATTCGCTTACTATTGACTGCAGGACGTTCTGGAAGTAGCTCAGCAATGGTTCTCATCGTCTCGGGACTCTCACCCAATTGAATACGATAGGCAGTCGGTGTACGGTCGTCAAACTTACCTGTTCGATCACGGCCCCAGGCAACTCGCGAAATGTTGCACTCTCTGGGCAATTCGAATTGCAACCATCCGTACCCTTTGGCATTCGACATCCAACTGCTATCGTTGCCAACAATTCCGTCATTCACGAAACGCACTTGATGTGACCCAGACTCCGTACTTCCGGATGCCGTCACTTTGGTACCATTCGAAGCGAGAGCGAGGTTCCCTTCGAATTCTTTATCCGAATAGATTTCAAACTCATCAATGCAGGGTTCAATCAATCCCAGTGAGGAATGAAGATTAGCATCGAGAATCTCAAAGCGGACAATGCGTGCAGGCTGCTTTTCGAAATCAACGGTATGTTTGTCCGACCGGATAATTCTTGGAGCGCTATTTGGCTTCGCAACTGGGGCAAACTCGTCGATGGATCTCTGCAAGACGTCGGCTTCCTCATGAAGCATCACTGCTCGCCGTTTTTTGTCTGAAGTCTCTTCGGATCGCCATTCCCGGTCACCGTATTCAACACCCGCGACCATCGCCTGCATCGCATAGTAGTCAATGGACGTTACCGGATCGAACTTGTGATCATGACAACGAGCGCAGCCGATACTGAGGCTGAGGAATGTTTGTCCAATGTTGTTCACGATCTCATCCAGCGCGTCTTGGCGAGCAAGCCGAATAGATTCAGCATCCTTACCAATCTGACCGGGAAGTAGCACGGATGCAGTCACGAGAAAACCTGTTGCAGGATCCACACCCAGCCCATCTCCGACCAATTGCTCGCGAATGAACTGGTCGTAGGGTGTGTCTTGGTTGAGCGCACGAATGACGTAGTCACGATAGGGCCAAGCGTTCGGCCGTTCCGTGTTGACTTCGAATCCATGCGTATCGGCAAAACGAACTACGTCGAGCCAATGCTGTGCCCATCGCTCTCCGTATCGCGGTGAAGCAAGCAAACGATCGACGACCTCTGCATAAGCGGTCTCGGCAATTCGTTTGTGCAGCAGTCGGCGAGTGAATGTGTCGGTTTCGTCGCGAGTAGGCGGCAATCCGGTCAAACCATAGGTGACGCGACGCAGCCACTGAATCGGAGTTGCAGGTGGTGACCGACTAAGTCCGTTTTCTCGGAGTTTGGCTTCTACCAAGGTGTCGATCGATCCTTGAGTTGAAACTTCCAGCGGCTTGAACGACCAATGGTCCATTCGGTTTTCGTTCGAGGCCGAATCGACTCCTTCAGGCCAAACGGCTCCTTGCTCAATCCATTGCGTTAGTTTTTCGATCTGCTTTGTGTCCAAAGCATAATCGGGTGGCATGCGTTTGGTTTGATCGGTGGAGTTCACGAATCCTAGGAGTGGGCTTTTGGCGGCATCTCCGGCGACGATATCTGGCCCATGCTTGTCGCCTCCTCTGAGCGCAGCACTTTTTAGGTCGAGCCGCAGTCCGGACTCTTGTTCGCTTCCACTATGGCAGGAATAGCAATGCTCGACAAAGATCGGTCTGATATCGCTAACAAAGTCGATTTTTTGAGCATGACAAAGACCAATCGACAACAAAGCCCCTGCAATACTCAAAATCTGGGTATTGAAGCTCGATGGTGCGTAGTCTTTTAAGCGAGTCATGCGTTGCAGTGGATAACAGTGAAATCTCAGTCGGACGATCGTTTATTACCGTCCACCAGTTTAGCTGGACCAAGCCAACCTGACGACTACAACGGGGCTTAAGGTTTGGGAAAAATCGTTGTCCAAAGTGACTATGGCGATGCTTTATCATACTCACCAGGACCAGTCGTAGCCCTAAGCGCTTCGAGGTTCATGGGTTTAGCGTACTTCTCTGGACTGTTGGTTAAGATGCGAATGTTAGGTTGGAGCATCGGAACACCGGAGTAAAATACCGCTGTTGAATTCTGGATCGTCTTTGACTTCCAGTTCCAAGATGAAATCGCCGTACTTCTTTTCGGTCGTGACAAATGTATGTTCTACGGTGTTAATGCGTTGTCGTAAGACAATCGCACCTTCCTCGATAACGGCTGGCGCTGGATCACGAAGTGCAACCACTTTCCAGCCAGCGAAATTCGAGCCATTAAACAGCGACTGCCAAGGTTCCTCGTCCGCAGCGAAGACCGCTAAAGAAAAAGTGAACACGAGGGCACAAAACGAGAACAATGCAGCGAGGGGCTTCATAACAAATCCGAATCTGTTTTAGGATAAAACTGGCGAAGGCTGATCAGCCTAGAGCATGGAGTGAGTTCGAGTTTCCAAGGAGCGACGGAAAGTGGACCCACCCAAATGTAGGGTTGTGCAGCAAATATTTGCGGATTGGAGCAACGAACCGGATAAAAAACAACAGATATTCTATCTGCTCGCCTTTCGTGTTCAAGACTTCGGACCTCTCAACTGGCTCTTCAGAAACAACTCCAGATCGATCTTTTCACCTTCGTTCCAACTCGACTTGGAATCGGGATGAACGTCTAACAGTTTGCCAATGTCGTTGAGCCTTGCGTCATGAAAATAAGCTCTTCGATGCGAAAGCCCATTCAAAGACGGAGGATTGAACATGCTTTCGCCAGCTTCGTCGAAAACGCCGACGTTATAGCTCTGCGGAGAAGTATAGTGTTTGTCAGGATGATGGCATCGAGCGCATCCTCTGACTTGAAACAACGCTCGTCCACGTTCAACATTTTTGGAATCGACGGGTGTTTCCGTTGGCAAGGTCTGCTTTCGCAAAAACGCGGCGATGTCTTTCGCAACCGATTCGTCACCGCCGATTCTCTCACGCGAACTCGCACTGCGATGCATTGTTGACGTCAACGTCTTTTCGATCTGGCCTTCCAAGCTGATTTCGCTCCCGTTCCATGTCCAACGGCCGGTATGAGCCACATTCAGGAGAGAAGGAATGCGTTTCGGATTTCCAAATTGGCCGTCCCCCTTTGTATCGGCCAACAAGTCGGGCGAATGACCATCCACATGGCAACTATTGCAAGACATCCAACCATCGTGAGAAAGGCGTCCAGAATAAAAAGCTGCCTCTCCCCGATCTTCAGCACTTCGCAATACTCGAGCCGTGCCAAATGCAATCGAAGGTTGCATTTGATGGCCCCGCAATTCCAACATCGATGCGACGTCACCTAACGGACTTATCCATAGGAATTTTGAGCCGCTGATTTTAGCTATGCGTGTCGGAGGGTACAGTCTCGATGACCGACCTGACAACTGTATTGATAGTTGGTAACGTTGGCAACTTAGGAACGTCGTTTGCGTCCTTCGAAAGAGCAAAGGAAGCAATAGATAGGGCTAGAAACGAGCAGGTGAGGATTGTGATGGCAATTCGAAGCATGGCGATGGAACCTCCGGCATCGAGGAATAGGACTAGGGCGGAACAGTCCGGTAATCGCGCCAACTGAAAAACAAGTTCCTGAATTGTAGTCTATATTCTGCTTGGGCTTCAGGGACGGACGTGGTTTTGAAGGAAATCGCGAATGCACTTCCAACACTGGTGACCGCCGGCCGCGTAGCGAACCGGCCTACGTAGATCCGTCGCTCCGTCGACTGATTTCTTTTCGCATAACGCTATCCGAGTACGCCAATTCAATATGCAGCCCGCCAACCACGGACGTCAATCCGATAGGATCTAAACTCTTTCCAATGAAAAATCTGTTGGGCTACGTTGCGAATCACTCCTTAGTCAGGCACAATGGCGTGTTGAAATGACTAAGGTCATCCGGTGTTGTGTGACGCAATGTACTGCATTTGTGACACCCTACAGCCATTCGGGTTTGAAACTAACGATTTTGAGGAAACAACCGCGATGCGTTTTCGATGCCTTCCGCTCTTGATTGCTGTGTGCATGTTTGTGATCGGCTTTTCCCCTGTGGGAGCAGCCGAACCCGTACTTAAGCTAAAGCAGGGGGACCGCATAAGCTATATCGGTAATACCTTGGCGGACCGCATGCAGCATGTCGGGTGGTTGGAAACGTATCTCTACGCAGCCTATCCCGAATTGAATCTAACGGTTCGAAATCTAGGGTTTTCTGGCGACGAAGTGAAGTTGCGTCCTCGAGAGGATAACTTTGGTAGTCCAGATGAATGGCTTACCAAGACCAAGAGCAACGTTGTATTTGCTTTTTTTGGTTACAACGAAGCACTCCGCGGGCCATCGGGCTTGGATGGTTTTAAGAAGGATCTTGCGGAGACAATCGATGGAATGCTGGCGCAAAAATATGACGGGGAATCAGCACCGCGATTGGTTTTCTTTTCCCCAATCGCACACGAAAATCTGAAGAGTCCGCATCTTCCAGACGGTTTCGTTAACAACGAGAAACTGGAACGGTGCACCAAAGCCATGGCGGAGATTTGCCAGGCAAAAGGGGTGCTCTTCGTGGACCTGTTCGCAGCAACGAAAAAATTGTACGCCGCGGCTTCGAAACCGTTGACGCTGAATGGAATCCATTTGCTAGACCATGGTGATCGAGCCGTCGCGAATGTCATCGTCAAGGAGTTGTTTGGCATTGAAAAGCAATCCAAGGACGAGAATGAGTTGGAGCGGTTGCGACAAGCCATCTTGGACAAAAACTACCATTGGTTCAGTCGCTATCGCGTTGTCGACGGTTACAACGTATTTGGAGGCAGATCCAAGCTAGCATGGTTTGAGCAATCCAACGCTGACGTCATGATGCGTGAAATGGAAATGTTTGACACCATGACGGCCAACCGCGATGTGCGAGTTAGAGCGGTCGCCAAAGGGAGCGAACACCATGTTGTTGACAATAATCTCCCGCCGGAACTAGAGGTGAAATCGAACATCCCTGGGAAGTTAGAAGGAGGAAAGCATGAGTACCTGGATGGCAAGGAAGCAATTTCGAAAATGAAAATTGCGGACGGAATGCAGGTCAACTTGTTCGCCGACGAAAAGATGTTTCCGGAAATGGTCAACCCTGTCCAGATGGCCGTGGATACCGACGGCGTGTTGTACGCGTCGGTTTGGCCATCGTATCCACACTGGAATCCAACGGAACCGCGGAGGGATCGCATTATATCGCTCCCGGATGACAATGGAGATGGAGTGGCTGATCGGTGTGTGGTGTTTGCGGACGAATTGAATAGCGTAACCGGATTCGAGTTTTGGGGTGGTGGTATGTTGGTGGCCGCGTTGCCTGAGATTTGGTTTCTAAAAGACACCGATGGTGACGGCAAAGCAGATGTCAAAATCCGAATGCTGCAGGGGCTATCGAGTGCTGACTCGCACCATTCGGCCAATGCCATGTTGATCGGCCCGGATGGTTGGCTCTATTGGTCTCGCGGGATTTTTAATGTCGCTGCCATGGAAACACCAACGAAAACCTACCGCTCCGCCGAAAGCGGGGTGCACCGGTTTAACCCGCGAACGTTTGAAATGGAGTTCCATTTCCCAATTGGACCAAACCCGCACGGCGATGCGTTTGACCAATGGGGCTATCAGTTCGCAAATGATGGTACAGGTGGTTCTGGTTCGTATGTCAATATCGGCAAAGGCGTGGGGCACAAGCCATGGTTCAAGATGCGAGTGCGCCCGGTGGCTGCCACCGGATTTCTTTCGAGCAGTCATTTCCCCGAAAAGAACCAAGGCAATTTCTTGATTTGCAATTGCATCGGCTTTTTGGGAGTACTTCAACATGAAGTGAAGTACAACGGAGCAGCTATAACGGCGGAAGAGATCCAGCCCATTTTGGTTTCCAGCGATCCCAACTTTCGGCCGACTGACGTGGAAATGGGTGGCGACGGCGCCCTGTACGTCTCCGATTGGAGCAACGCGATCGTCGGCCACATGCAGCACAACATGCGTGATCCGAACCGCGATCATGAGCATGGTCGCATCTATCGTGTTACCGCCAAGGATCGGCCGGTGCTTAAGCCGACCAAACTCAAGGGAAAACCGATCACCGAAGTGTTGCAGGCCTTTTTCGCTAAGGAGAACGGCGTTCGCTACCGTGCACGATTGGAGTTAAGCGGACGGGAATCGAAGGACGTTGTTCCTGCCATCACAACGTTCACGGCTAAGCTGGATCCTGCCAAACCTGAGGATGCACAGGCATTGCTGGAATCGTTGTGGATTCACGAAGAGCACCGAGTTCCAAGTTCCGATCTGCTCAAGAAAGTCTTCAAAGCCAAGGAGCCCCGTGTTCGTGCAGCGGCCATTCGCACGCTCGGTCATTGGGGCACGAGAAGTGCCGATTGGGAACCGATTCTGCTAGCCGCGGTTCGAGACGAATCTGCCTTGGTTCGTGCGGAGGCGGTGAAGTCCGCCTTGAGCTTTGAAGGAGTTACTGCGGCCGAAGTCATCTTCGAGGCATCGAACGGTTCGACCGATCCAGAATTAGATATCGTCTTGGCCTACGCACGTGGCAAGATTTCATTGGACAAACTTGTTGCGGATTCCGTAAATTCGGGACGCGCCTTATCGAAAGCAGCTCGTGAGTATGCGTTGAAAAACGCCAGCCCAAGCGATCTGCTGAAGCTTGAAAAGAGTGAAGCGGTTTACGAAGCAATTTTGAACCGACAAACCGCTGACGCTGGCTCCCTAAAAGAAGCTCTCACGGGATTGGCGGGATTGCGAAAAACAGGACTTGTGCCACTGCTGTTGCAATTGGTGGAGGCACGCGATCGCCAAGAACAGGTCAATGCGATCCCCGTACTCCGTCAATTACTATTGGAACAACCAGTTGGTGAGTTGAAAAAAGCTCGCAGCCGTTTAGAAAAACTCGCTTCCCAAGGCAAAGCGACGGTCACTCGTCAATTAGCCTACGTGACATGGATCGTTGCCGAGAATTCAGCCGATGCACCTCTGTTGGCAGCTTCCAAGAGCAAGGAATCATTGCGTGATTTTTTGGCTGCAATCCCCTCTATTGCAAATGAAAAGTTACGTGGAAGCCTGTTCGCAGCGGTCCGGTCGTTAATGTTTGAGCTTCCGCCAAATTTGAAGGCGGAGGCCGGTGGGGCTTCCTTTGTACAGCCGGGGATTCAGGTCGACTTCTTTCACCCGAATCCTCCGAATGTGGCACTCGAGACGCTGTCCAAACTTACGCCACAAGCCAGCGGCATTGTTCCGGAAATCGTGATGAACGTACCACAGAAATTGCAGCCCGACGAATTCGCATTGCGATTCACCGGCTCAATTCAAATACCGACTGCAGGCAAGTACATGTTCTCGATCTCATCGGATGACGGATCGCGACTCTACATCGACAACAAACTCCTTATCAATCACGATGGCCTGCATGGCATGACGGAGAAACAAGGTGCTGTCGATTTGTTGGCTGGCAGTTATCCGATTGTCGTGACTTACTTCGATAACGGAGGTGGCGATGGACTAGAGGTTCGATGGATGGGTCCTGGATTTAGGAAACAGAAAATACCGGCCAGCGCTTTGTCGCTCAATGGTGGCGAGGAAACCATACATGATTTAGCGATTCGTTCCTTGGCTTCCATTCCTGGACATGGATCGGAGAAATTCCAGGATCTTGTAACACTCGTAAAAGCCGATCGCAATCGTCCCGCCGCCCTCAGTCTGTTGAGTACGGTGCCCGCACAAGATTGGTCAGCTACGGAACTGCCTGGACTTGTGGACAACATAATCGGTTATCTGAGCAACATTCCAACCCAATTCCGCAACGCCGGACCGGCGTTGGAAGCCGTTGCACTTGCTCGAGCACTATCGACCAAATTGCCTGCGGATCAAGCCAAGGCGATCGAGAATCGACTGATGAATCTCGACGTTCGCGTGATTGCGCTGGGTACTGTGATTGAGCGAATGAACTTCGACAAAGAAGTGATAGCCGTCCAGGCTGGCAAACCTGTCGAATTTCGTTTTTCTAATACCGACAACATGCCCCACAACTTCGCGATTTTGCAACCAGGTGCGTTGCAAGAAATCGGCTTGGCTTCGGAAAAGACCGCGTTAGACGCAGACGCCAGGGATCGACAATATGTTCCAAAATCGCAGAAGGTTTTGGCATCTAGCAAGTTACTTGCACCTGGCGAATCGCAATCGCTTACCTTCGATGCACCGACCACACCCGGTATGTATCCTTACGTATGCACTTATCCGGAACACTGGCGACGTATGTTTGGAGTTTTGATTGTCGTTGCAAATCTGGAAGAGTATCAACGAGCCCCGGAAAAGTACTTAGCGTCGAATCCTTTGCCAATGAAGGACGAATTGCTTAAAACCATCGGTCGCAACACCGAATGGAAGTTTGATGATTTGATTGCAAGCGTTAAGAAACTACCACAGGGTAGGTCTTTCGAGGTGGGTAAGAAGCTTTTTGCGGATGCCAACTGCATTGCCTGCCACAAAATGAACAACGTGGGGCGTGAACTCGGGCCTGACTTGACCAAGATTGAACCAGCCAAGCACACCACAGAACACCTGCTGCAATCTCTTTTGGAACCGTCGAAAGAAATCATTGAGAAGTACCAGTCCTACGCGTTCCTCATGAGTTCCGGGAGCACGGTTACCGGGATGATTGTCGAGGAGACCCCGACGCAAATTAAAGTCCTTGCCGATCCACTTGCTAAAGGCGAACCAGCCGTCTTGGACGTTTCTGAGATTGAAGAGCGAAAAAAGTCGACTAGTTCAATCATGCCTCAAGGATTGCTGAGCAAGTTGACCCAAGAAGAGATACTCGACCTTGTCGCCTACCTATACGCCAAAGGAGATAAGAAGCATGAGTTGTTCTCCAAACACGACCATTAGACTAGCTGCAGACCGCAGACTACCAAGCTAGGCCACGGTGTGGCACGCCCAAAGCTTTTTGCGTGGGGGGTGGGATGTGTGCCAAACGACTCTACCGATTAGCGATGGGCGTGGGAAGTGTGGCACGCCCAAAGCGATTAGCGATGGGCGTGGGAAGTGTGGCA
>JBBRJI010000102.1:0-12348 GCA_038219625.1 Pirellulales bacterium
TCATCGAAATCCGCTTCCGAAAACCCGATGGAGAATGTCCGTATTGGAGTATCGAGTTGCTGTTGCGCAATTGCGACGACCAGCGAAGAATCGATTCCGCCAGAGAGAAACGCTCCGAGCGGAACATCGCTTCGTAGACGAATGCGAATGGCATCCGTCAACAAGGTCCGTAAATGTTCTGATGCCGTTGACTGGGTGATTGCGATCTCGTTGGACCAGTCCACGTTCCAATATTTTTGAATTCGCAAACTTCCATTTTCGAATACGGCGTAGTGCCCCGGCGGCAACTTGTGGATACCTTTGTAAATAGAATGCGGGTGCGGAATGTACTGATAAGTTAAGAACAAGTCGATGGAGCCTGGATCGATCTCTTTACGAATCCCGGGCAAGGTCATCAGACACTTGAGTTCACTGGCAAAAACGAGTCGTCCGTCTTGAAAGGTGTAGTAAAGTGGCTTCTTGCCCATTCGATCGCGAGCCAGAACCAATCGTTCATTGGGTCGATCCCAGATCGCCATCGCGAACATGCCATTAAGATGCTCGAAGCAGTCTAGCCCAAGATCTTCATATAAGTGAACAATCGTCTCAGTGTCAGATTGGGACCGAAACGTATGCCCAGCCCCTTCCAATCGATACCTGAGTTGCTGATAATTGTAGATCTCGCCATTGAAAACAATTTGAACGCTGCCGTCTTCGTTGCCGAGCGGTTGGTTTCCCGTTGCCAAATCAATAATCGAGAGCCTACGAAAACCGAGCGCGACTCCAGGCGATGGGGGGTCGTTCAAGATGGAATGGTTCATCGCCGAAGGAATAATCAAATGGCCTTCATCATCGGGCCCCCGGTGAGCGATCGCGCCCGTCATTCGGCCTAACTCTTCGCGAGTCAGACCCTTTGCATCGTGCGCCCAAATTCCACCCGCGATACCGCACATTTCAAATTCGCTCGTATGTCAGTTGAAAAGGAAATGCAATTTCCCCGGTTGATTTTTAAAGGTTAGCCCTTGGTCGTCCACTCCACTGGAGTTGGCTCGATTGTTCCAGCCAACGGCGATCCGCTGTCTTTTCGACCACTTCCCTCCAAACGACTTATCACACGAACGGACATATCGGATTCACAGAGGATCTGACAACTGAGTCGAACTCCCGAAGCGCCTTTGGCGGCCAAAACTTGCTTTTCCGCGACTGTCATCTTATCAGGTTCCCCTGAAGTGAACTCCACCCGGCAGGTTGTGCAGCGTGCGTTACCGCCGCATGCATGCAGTTGATCCGTGCCCGCTTCTTCGCACAGAGCAGCAGCAAGCCGTTTTCCTTCTGGAACTTCAAAAGTTCCGATTCCCTCAACTATGAGACTTGGCATCGTAGGTACCATTTCGAAAAGAGTAAGCGATAAAAAACGTAGAAACCTAAACGCAAAGATACCCGTGATTGGATCCGCTGGACAGGTGGCGGTTGCTGCCAGCATCCGAACCGTTTCCCTCGTGGCGGTTGCTGCTAGCATCCGAACCGACGCTAGCAGCGTCGGCCACGACCGTTTTGCCAATTGCTAGCCAGGATACTTCTGGTTTGCCCATTCGGTCAGCTTCTCACGAAAGATCTTGGAGTTGTGGCGAATGTCGGTCGGCAATTTTCCCGGATAGACAACGACTCGCTTCACATCGTTGCTACGTGGATTTTTCTGCAACTGCTCGACAACCGCCTGTGATAATTGAGCGTCATCTAGTTTTCTGTCATGTGTCTGCTTGGGCCAAGGTTCAAGGATGACCATCGGCGATTGCGAAAATCGATCCCCTGTCCCTATCAAAGCAGATCGGTACACTTCCGGATGGGAGTTTGCAATTGCTTCAATTGTTTCCGTAAAAAGAACCCGAGAATTGGAAACAACTCGATGCGACTTTCGGCCGCAAAACCAGAATCGATCTTGTTCGTCTAAGTAGCCGACATCTCCCATCCGATGCCAGACTTCATCGCCATCTCTAACTTTATGGTTTGCGTTTTGGTCCTCGCGTGTAACGTACTGCTTAGAAACAACCGCGCCGCAAACCATGAGTTCCCCAATTTCACCAAGTGGCATTTCCCTTGCTTCATCGATGTTCTTAATTGGCCTGTCATCGATTGCAATAACTCGCCAACGTATCCCGGAAAATTTGCTTCCGACACAAGTTCCAGCTCCTTGCCGAGTCTTAAGAGCGGTTTCTTGCAACACGCTGCGAGATTCGATCGAGGCGATTGGCAAAGCTTCCGTTGCGCCGTAGGGCGTGTACATGTAGCCATTCACATGCATCGCTTTCCGGACTTGCTCCAAAACCCTTGGAGGAACCGGTGCGCCTGCCGAAAGGACACGCTGGAGCGACTCGACTCGGCGTCCAGACTTCTCGCAAAAACCGCCCACTTTGGTCCATAAGGCCGGTGACCCAAACGACTGATTAATCTGCCATTGATCGATTGCGTCTAGCAATCGAACCGGATCGACATCTGCCGGGCGAATTGGATTCATGTCCGGCAGGATCGTAGTCGTTCCCATGACCGCGTTGAAGAGCCCAAACAACGGAAAACAACTCAAGTCCCGACCGCCAGGCTGAATCCCGTAGTGCCCTGCCACCTGATCAATCTGAGCATTAAAAGTCCCGTGCGTGTAGAGAACTCCCTTCGGAGGACCTGTGCTACCTGTCGTGAAAATGATGGCTGCCGGATCATCCACTTTGGTCACAGGCAAACGCAATCCGTTTGCAGATTCCTTTTCCAGGCGGCCCAATGTTACTGAAGGCAGTCCTGGAAACCACCGACCGGCCGTCACGTTTAAATTGGCACTCGGAAATCGCGAGCGGAAAAAACGCAATATGGCATGCGCCATTGGAATCGCAATAAACCCATCTGGACGGGTCGCTGCTAGACATTCGATCAAGTTCTTGCGGCCCATTCCGGGATCAATAAGGATGAGCGTCGAACCCGACTTGAGGACCGCAAAAACCAATGCAATAAAGTCTTCGTTGAATCGGACTAGTAACGCGATACGTTTGCCCGGACCGATTCCCATCCCTTGTAGACCCGCTGCAATCGACGCGGATCGACGTTCCAGTTCCGCCATCGTAATCGTGTCATAGCTTCGATGATCGCGCTGTCGGTGCGACCCGCGTGGAGAAGCGATGGCGATGGCATCAGGAGCGAGCGCTGCTTGTATGCTGAGCCTTGCTCCGACATTGGCATTCATAACGCTTGCATCATGCGTTGGAACCGTATGGGGATGCGATTGAGGCCAATCGTTGGGATTTTCGGACAAAGTCTTCACTTGATTAGGACGGGAACTTCGAGAGTTGCTTTGGAGTTGTTTGGCTGCTCGGTTGAATTCAACATAATTGCTGCTTCGCTGAACTTGGGCGGTCCATATGCTCGCTTCGGGTTATTCGAAAAACCATATCGCTCTGTTGGAATGCCGAAGGAATTCTTGTCCAGTCGCGAATTTTCGTTTTCGTCATGGTATGCACTAACGGCCAAGCGCGGGACAGCCTCTCCATCTTGTTCGGTTCCGACCGGAATCGGAATTTCGACTTGCCAAGTGGCTTTCGAATCGAGGATGCGAATCGACTCCTTTGCAATGGCATACTCAGGGTCATTGAAATGTGCTTTGCCTAAATAAACAGCCACGCGGCACGATCCGTTGCTATGAACAAAGCCTGAAATGGTAATTTTTAATGAAACGGTAATCGTACTTATGTTGACTTGTTTTGGCGTTTCGACAATAAGTTCGCCCGAGGGTTCGTAAACTGCGATGGATTCGATCTTGTCTGGCAGAATTTTCCATTCAACGTTTTTATTCGTGTCGCAACCCAGCCCCACTGCAATCACAAAAAACAGCCCGCATCCAAACCATTTTGAAACCGGCTCCATGAACTTGCCATTGCAATTTGCTACAGTGCTTCCAGCCAAAACGCTTCCGCCTAGATCAAATAAAGACGCGACGGTTAAACACAATCCATTCGACAACCAACAGGGCCAACCCAAGAAGTAGAACCCAACGCCAAATCTCTTGGCGAGCCTGAACGATGGAACCACTAGCAGCCACCTTTTCGTATCCCATTTGGATCGAGTCGGCGACTGCCAGGTTGCTTTCGCGTGCAGAAAATAAATTAACACAAAAGGACTCTACCGGCTTCTCAACACCTTTTGCGAATACTTGGTAGATTCCCAGTTCGTCCGTCTTCGTAAAAGTGTGTCGACTCTCGTCGCCACGAGAGAGTTCCGTCGTGTTCCCGTCCGGTGCGACCACTCGAAAGTCCTTGAATCGATTTGAGAGCAACAGCCCGATCGGCCAGCCTGGTTGAACGCTCGGAGAGGATGATTCCGTGATACCACCACCCAGGTACTCAACTGTAGAGTAAACGAACACCGGAAAGCTGCGTCTGTTTCCCCAATTCGTATTGACTCCAACCCCTTCGGCGGTCGCCTGTACAATCGAAAAACCGAGTACCGCATCCTGAAAAGGTCCGCGCGGTGCGACTCCAAAAACCGGTCCGACGTCGCTCGTCATTAAAACCGTTCCAGACTCGCCAGGGTCAATCGTCCTTGCCTCTACGATATCGACGGAAGCCATTTCCAAATACTGTGTCATTGAATTGGTTCGATTGACGTCTAAGATAAAAACGGGTCCCTGTGGTTGTCCAAATTTCCAACCGTCGCTATGAGGCTCTTCGCCAGGCTTGCTATTGGGAGTCGATGGTACGCTTCCAATAAACAACGTATTGCTTGAAGGCATTTGCGAGGGCGAACATTGATCAAAGATGACAAGGTCAAACTCGGCGTTAAGGGTTGCTGCCTGATACTTCGGATCGGTCAAGAACGCTGGCGATTCCACTTGAACGGAGGCTATTTGTTGAACTCGCGCGGTTTGAAGCGCGGTTTCCAACGCAGCGTTGCCCGGCGTCACCAACAAGACGCTTATCTGTTTGGCCGGTCGAATGGCTGCGTATGCCACGTTATCCACTTTGAGCGCGTCCTCATAGTCAAGAGTCAGTTTAAGCTGGCCCTGATCCATATCGGTGAGCTCAAAAAGCAGCCCTGCTTCTTGCCCTGCATCCACACTTCCTGTCGACGCATCGAGAAGCATGCCGTCGAGTTCGAGCGAAGCAGTGAAATCCACCTTCGCATCCCCTTGATTCGTGATCCGTGCAAATGCTTCCAACTTGCTCGTTTTGTCCTCATTTCGTTGTATCGCGAAACTGAGGATGCCTAGGTTTTGCGTTTTCGCTTCGCCAATTGGGATAAACTCCATTTTCAACTTGCCCAAATCAAAGTCCCCTAAGTCGCCAAATGCACCATCACTTACGAGGTATACCGTAGCGGGGATTGCATCGGCCACCATGATATCGCTGAGATTGTCGAAGCTAGAACGCCCGGGATTGGCCAATCCAGCGGCAGCCCGGAGCGCTTCGCTAACATCGCTTCCGTGCGATGTAGCTTGAATCGAATCGACGGCGCTAAACAACCGACCACGATCCTTGGTAAAGCCTTGGCGAACATCCGCTCGATCCGAGAACGCAATCACCATCCCAACATCGTCTGCGGAGGTATCCGAAAGCAATTCCCGCACCTTCTTTTTGGCCAAGTCCAATCGGTTGGGTGAAACGTCTGTCGCTTGCATGCTAGCCGAATTGTCGATGATATAGATTCGACGTTCACCGATTCGGCTTTGCCCACTCCATCCTGGCCGCATACAAGCCAAAATCAAAAGAGCCAAAAAGAGCAATTGCAGATAAAGAAGTAGGTTTTTGCGAAGTTTCTGCCAAATGCTGTTAACGTGAACGTCCTCTAACGTTCTCCTCCAAAGCAAGGTGCTCGGCACGGCAAGCTCGCGGCGCTTTAACTTCAAGAAGTAGAGACTGAGAACGGCAGGCGGAATCAACAGTAACAATAACCATTGCAATGGCCCGAGAGCGCTGATCCAACTCATCGCACAAGTCCTTTGCTGCGAAGATACTCATTGACCAGCACATCCGCGGCATGATCACTTCTAGCCGGGACATAAGTGATGGATCGCTTGTTGCAGAACGATTTGGCTTGCTCAATAAAGGCTGCGAGTGTTTGATGGTATCGGTTAAGTAACCCTGCCGAAATCGAAACTTCGCGTTGGTCGCCGTCTTCGCAATCGACCAATTTCAAATCCCCCTGAACCGCTGGTGATAATTCCTCGGGGCTCAACAAATGAATGAGAAAAATATCCATCTCCCTTGCCACTAGCATTCGCAAGGCAGATTCGTATCCGGATTTGTTCATCAAGTCAGTCACTAGGACAACGATTCCTTTGCCGGTATTCTTGACGCAAAATCGCTTAATCGACTCAGCCATGGTTGTTGCAGAGGTTACACACGATAGCGACTCGAGATGCCCAAGCAAGCGATGGGTGGACGACTTGCCACGAATAACATTCGGATTGGACGAGGTTTCAAAACTGGATACCGATACGCGGTCTCCACGGCACAAACCGATGTACGCAAGACTCGCTGCGATTTGCTTGGCGACAAAAAACTTGCTCGGTTCACCAAAATCCATCGACATGGAATCGTCAATAATCGTATAGAAATGCAGATCCTCTTCTTCGAGAAAAATCTTAAGGTAAAGTCGATCCATTCTCGCAAAAAGGTTCCAATCAATAAAACGCAAATCGTCGCCATTGACGTAATTGCGAAAGTCCGCGAACTCAACGCTCTGCCCCTTTCGCTTGCTTCGCCGTTCTCCCTTCATGCGTCCCCGAAATATTTTTCGACTGACAAGCTCCATGCGTTCCAATTTCGCCATGGTTTCAGCCGATAGGATGGCCGATGACGGTTTGGACGAAGTGATCGTAGAACTCTCTGCCATGAGCAACCGACAAGGTGAGGGGGCGAAATGACAACGGAATAAGTTTAGCAAAAAATCATGACAAGTGAGTACAGACTATAGCCGGACAGGTCAAATCCCAACCAGTTCTTGTGACTAATGTTGCCTTTCGCTCCGCGAAAGTGCGCTCTGCAGACGCACTTTCGCGGAGCGAAAGGCGACAAAGTGATTTTACAGGACCGTCAGGCCTTCGTTTCGGCGTTGGATCCAGGATCTAACCTCTGGCAGCTTCCCATATGCGAAGGCCAACAGTGCCAGAGGATGGATGGTCGGTTTGTCGATGCCTTGTTCCATTTGAAGCTTACATGAAGTGCATTCCGTGCTACCGATTTGCGCTGTTGTCTCTTGCATTTTACTGATCAAACCCCAACCGACGCGCAAACTGGTTCGGTAGGTCTGTTTTCGCATCCCATAAGTGCCCGCCATCCCGCTGCAGCCTGCATCCGCATGCTGTACAGCAAGACCGGGAATCAAATTCAACAGTCGCAAACCGCTATGATTCGGATCGAGCGCTCGCAAATGGCAAGGAGTATGGTAAATGACGGATGTCGTCAACGGTTTCATGTCCAGTTCGAGCTCGTTGTTAGAGTGCATCTGAACCAGATATTGGCCTGCGTCCCAAGTGTTTGCTGCAACTAGCTGGGCGTCCTCGTTGTCCAGGATTTGCACGTATTCGTATTTCAGACAGAGAGCTGCCGTAGGTTCGGTCGTGACAATTTGATAGCCCTGCCGAACGGCCTCCGCCAATTGGCGAATTTGAGGTGCAATCATACGACGAACCTTTTCAATATCTCCCATAACGATCTTAGTCATGAATGTTACCGTTTGCCACGCGGGGATATAAACTTCGACGTTTTGATGCTGCAATACTTCAACCAATGCAATTCCAACCAGTGGGTTGTTCCAATTTGCATAGTGATCCACCAGGTAGAGCACTTTTCGGCCAGCACCACGATTGGGTCGTGTCAATCGATTTTTAGCGGCCCATCGCATGAATGGCTGATTGGCGATGGAGGGCAAGCGTCGTCCCTGAGCAATGCCGGTTGTTTTTTCTAGGATCCAACGCGAATAGCGATTCTCCAATCCCCAATTGGCCAGCATTGGAATTCTACTTGCAAGAGCGGTAAGAGCGTCCAAACGGGACAACAAGCGGTCGTTTAGTCGCAGCCCATTGGTGGCAGTATACTGCGCCTTGATCTCCACCATCAGTTTTGGAATATCAACGGATGCTGGACAATCAATTTTGCATTGGTGGCAATGAAAACAAAGGTCCGCAATCTCCTTCATCTCATCGCTTTCCACGAGATGAAGAGGTAGTTTGCCTGACATCAGCCCTCGGATCAAATTGGCCTTGGCTCTCGGTGATGCTTCTTCCCCCCTTGTCGAGCGAAACATGGGACACATCCGTTCGGCTGGCGCATTGGACCGACAGCGTCCGCATCCGTTACAAGCGTTGGCTGTAACCTCCATCGACTCCATTTCGGACCAACCTAGAATTGGCAAAAAGGTCTTGCTCGCGATTCCGACTCCACCGGTTGGGACCGGGTCTAGCGCATTGTCGGATGCTTGATCGATTGGAGTGGCGGTTCCACTAAGGGGGTCTGTAATTGTAGGGGACGCGGGCGTGTTCACGTCGTTCGCTTCGATCGTTGCAACAAAAACCGACTTTCGTTTTGGATTGATGACGATGGAAGGCGGTCGGAGATTATCAGTCGTTTTTTGAGCAGCGTCTGTTACGAGCTTACCCGGATTCAGAATTCCTTTTGGGTCAAACAGTTCCTTAATACGTCGGCAAATCGGATAGAGATCGCCCAATTGCTGCCTGAGGTAGGAGCTGCGGCTAAGACCAACCGCGTGTTCCCCGGAAATGACGCCGCGGTATTCGATGACCTTTTCGAAAATGCGATCAGCGATGCGTTGCATTTTTAACACATCATCCGGCTCGTGCGGGTCCAGAAATGGCCGTAAATGCAAATGGCCATGAGCCGCGTGTGCGAAGAGGGTGCCGGTAACTCGGTCCGCCTTCAAAATGTTCTGCATTTCTACCAAAAATTCAGGCAATCGATCAGGTGGGATAGAGATGTCTTCTACAAACGGAAGCGGTCGTGAAGAACCACGCAGGCGATACAATCGAGGAATCACCCGTCGACTTAGTTTCCAAATGAAGTCACGTTCGGCGTCGTCCACAATGATGCGGGTGTGCTGAGTCGATGGCGCGCGCCGAACGATGCGTTGAATGAGTGAACCCAACCGGCTACGAACCTCGGGAACATCGTTACCCTGCAGTTCGATTAGCAAGAGAGCCTCGGCGCCTCTAGGTAACATCGATTCGTAACGTGGATCCAGTTCTCTAGCAATTTCGATCAGGCGGCGGTCCATCAAATCACAAGCAGCCACGTTGTCGCGGCGAGCATCAAGGGCGGCGCGGGCGGCCAGTTCGAGCTTTTCAAAGAACATCAGTACGACACCTCGAGCGCCCGGCATGGCTACGACCTTGACAGTCGCTTCTGTCAGAATCGACAGCGTTCCCTCAGCCCCCGACTGCAAGCGAGCCAAGTCGACATGCTCATGATCCAAGGCAGACTCCAAGCGATAGCCGCATCCTCGCGCAACACCTCGCCATGGCGGAGACTTAATGATGGCTCGATTCGTCCAAAGAAGTTGCCCTATCTCAGACACTAGATTGTTTAGCTTGGAGCTACCTGTGTTGGGCATTCGCCACGGTATGCGGTTGAGCAAAAGCTGATCGCCATCTGCCAGGACACTTTGCGCAGAAAGCAAAGTAGCCCCCGCCGTTCCATATCGCAAGAAATGGCTTCCCAACGTGTCGATGGCAAGCACGCTGCCAATCGTTGTAACGGCGCGGGTCGGAGGATCCGGCCCAAAGATGAGTCGGTCTTTTGCTAAGATCCGATTCATGTCTGCCAATGCCAAGCCTGGTTGGACCCGAGCAACAAGTTTTTCGACATCGACGTGAATCATGCGGCGCATGAATCGAGAAAAGTCAAGAATGATACCTGGCCCAAGTGATTGCCCAGCCAATCCCGTTCCTCCGCCGCGAGGAAACAATGGCAACGAGTTTTCAGCGGCGTACTTCACACACTGAGCCACATCGTCGGCATGCCTCGGCCGAACGACCGCAAGGGGGGCTATTTCATATATACTGGCGTCACTTGCATACAATTGAGTACGCAGTGGATGGCAATAAACTTCGCCATCCAACACTCCTCTCAAATCGGCTTCAATTCGCGATTGGTCCGCATCCATTCAGTTATCCATTCTCCGTTTGATACTGACAGCAATTGCTCGTCCACCATTGTTCGGCCAATCGCTCATTCCAATCCTTGGATTCGGGAAGCGATTGAAGCGCGTCGAATAATTCTCTGGCAGTCTGAAAGCGTTCAGACGGAGATTTTTCCAAACATTTGAGTACGATTGCATCCAATCCAGGCGAAATCAGTGGCCCATGACCATTCTTTTGAACGCTCGATGGCGCAACAGCCTTTTCGTGTATATGCGACAGCAGTACTTTGAGGGTTGCCCCGCTCTCAAAGGTCGGGCGACCTGTCAACATATAAAAAGCGACACCGCCCACGGCGTAAATGTCGGATCGCTGATCCGCTTGCATCTCGCCCAAGGCTTGTTCAGGAGACATGTAGAGCGGGGAACCGGTTAACGAACCTGCAACTGTTAGTTCCGAGTCCTCGTTTTTAGGAAATGCATCGGTAACCGGTTTTGCAAGTCCAAAGTCAAGCAACTTCACAACGTCAAATGCACTACCTAATTCCGTTACCATGAGGTTTGCCGGTTTAATGTCGCGATGCACCAGTTGCATCGAATGGGCTTCAATCAATGCACTACAAATCTGCTTGAGTAAGTAGATAGCTCGGGCTGGCGCAAGAGCCCCTCGGCGTACAACCAATTCCTGCAGACTCAATCCCGTTACATACTCCATCACATAGAAGAAAGTTCCATCGGAGGTGCGTCCGTAATCGTAAATCGAAATGCTATTCCAATGATTGAGTCGAGACGTAGCTTTCACCTCGCGTTCGAATCGAGCGATCGCCCGCGGATCCCCTGCCTTTTCTGCGCGGATGACTTTGATGGCACACGGGCGCTTCATTAGGCGATGTTCTGCGAGATAGACATCACCCATGCCGCCCGAACCAATCTTTTCCTTCAGTCGGTAACGACCTAGCTCTTTGGCTTCGTCCGCCTTGGTTCGTAGGTAGGTAATAATGTGCACACCTGAAACCGAAGCAAAAATGGTGGCCGCCAACGCTAAAACCATCTCAACGATACTGGACTGATCGAAGAAGAGCATTTTCCTGACGTCCTTGTGATTCAGAAACGCTATCCCTGTTGCAAAAACGGGAAAAACACTAATGGTGAGCACGACACCCAAAATTCTCGTCCAGGAACGTGGAACGAAAATCGCGTAGGAAAAAATCAAAATAATCCAACCTGACATCGGCATTTGGGGAATGAGACTAAAGTTCTGCGCCATGAACACGATCTCAAGGTAATGCAAAACCGCGAAAAACAGAGTTGGAATTCCAAAGATCATCAGCTCGCACCAACGCAAACACGATGCCGATGCATTGCGCACTCGCGCTAGCCAAATTCCGATTCCCACCAAGGAAGCCGTTGAGAGCAATTCAACGGTCAAAAACCCGTAGCCGAGATGCAAACTGATGCTGGTGAATTCTCGGACACATGTCCAAAAAGCAAAGATAGCAAAGCCAAAGCCAATGGCGAGTGCTGCAGCCTGGAGACGAGTTTGAACCAAGGAATTGTTGCTGTGACTAGAGCCGCTATCACCTTCAAACAACTCCATGTCGAAACGATCACCGCTAGTTTCCTGCAATTCGGGCCTTGCGTGAATTGCGAGTGGGCTGTCAGCGTCTAATGTTTCATCTTCTCTTCCGGCGACTTCGGCTTTCAAACCATCCCTCGTTCCGCTTTGAATCGACCTATATGAAAAGCATTGAAATCATCAACACTGATCGATCGAATCATTTTCCCAATCTTGTGCTTCGCGATGTTCCAACGGTCAAGCATTATACCAGATGGCGAACGATTTTGCCTCCGCCTCTTTCCGCTCGTCTTCGAGTACCTTTTCCTGTTCCCGCATCAATGGTTCCAAAATCCATATAACATACAGGCGAAGCCGAAACCATCAGGGCCGGGCAACTCTTTTTCACATGGCAGCGAACGACGCCGGAAGTAATCGAACTGCTTCGCTTTTTTAGCCGCGAACCGCGATTGAAAAAAGTCGATCAATTCGTTAAACCAACAAAGCAGCCAGCGGCGGCATTTTGGCCTCGAATGAACTTTCGATGGCGATTGGCTGCGGATTCCTTAAGGCTTTTGGGGGAGCCAGCCGCTCCGCCGCGACCAAAGTACTTTTGGAAGCCCCAGACCAAGTCGACCCACATCCGACCGTCGATCCCGATCCGTTTCAAGATGGGGTCCAGA
>JBBRJI010000103.1:0-12228 GCA_038219625.1 Pirellulales bacterium
CCGGCGGGGCGGCATCTGTCAGCTACCAACGCGAAAAGTTCGCAGAGTGATCGCTCTCCGTCGGACTCGTCCGGCGGAAGCAACGTCCTCAAACGTTGCTTCCGCCCGAATAAATCGGACGGAGAGCGGTCAGCCATGCAAACATGAAATGAATATCGGGTATTTTGTGTAGCTGTCAGATATGGCCCCGCCGGTTGGAAACCGACGGTAGCCAAACCTATGTCGATATGGACCTGCAAAACTCGCATCAACGCATTTTTCGTAAACTGCTATTTGTAGCACAGCCCAGGCTCCGTTCCGCATGCCGTTTCCACAAACTGAAGCTTACCCGTTCGGTAGGTACAGGAGGCAGAGCCGCAGAGCATTGCATTCCCAGTCGGAGCCGTGGAACGAGAATAGTAGCGGGCAAATTCAGAGTGCGTCGGTGCCCGCCAATCATGCCAATAGCACGATTGATGCATTCGAGGCGGTTACAATGAAGGCAAGAAGTTACCATTTTTTCCTTGGTCGGTTGAGGTGCAAGTTGATATTTCATGCGAATCGTCATACCGTGTTGCTAATTGGTCGTTGTTGGATGGCCATTTTATCTGGTTTACTCGCGAGCGATCTTCTTGCTCAAACTCAGACAGTCCATTTCAACGTAGGAATTGCTCGGGTTGACATTACTCCCGACTACCCTATTCGACAAAACGGTTTCCTTTCGCGAAAGCACGAATCGGAAGGTGTTCGGCATCGGATTTGGGCCAAGGCGATCGCAATAAGCTCCGGCGATTCGGAGTCCGAGCCAGCCGTCTTGATTACGGTGGACAATCTAGGAGTGCCGGATGCGATCACGCAGGAGATTGCCCTGTCGCTGAAGAAGCAGACCAATCTTCCCGTAGAGAACCTGTCTATCGCGGCTTCGCATTCCCACACCGCTCCAATGATCAACGGTAGTGCTCCGAATATCTTTGGCATGGCAATTCCTGCACACGATCAAGCTCATATTGATCGCTACACTAACGAATTTAAACAGAAACTCGTCTCAGTCGCAACGGAAGCTCTTGGCAGCCGAAGGCCGTCAACGCTCCAATTCGAAATGGGTTCGGTCGGCTTTGCCAAAAACCGTCGTTCTCCAACAGGACCGATCGATCACGATTTGCCAATCCTTGTCGTGCGCGATTTAGATGGTCATATCCGTGCAATCCACGCCAACTATGCTTGCCATTGTGTAACTCTCTCGGAAAATTTGATCGGAGGAGATTGGGCTGGCTACGCACAAGAGCATATCGAGCGATCTCACCCAGGGGCAACAGCATTCATCTCGATCGGATGTGGCGCGGATCAGAATCCAATTCCGGGAGTGATGGGAGATCGATTTGACATTGCGTCGCAACAAGGAATGGAAATCGCAATCGAAGTGGATCGTGTACTTGCAGGTCCGCTCCGGGCTGTCTCTGGTCCACTCACGGTCAAGCATACGCGTATCGATCTCGAGCTCGCAACGCTTCCTACTCGTGAGCAGTTCGAATCGTTAGCCAAACTAGACACTCCGGTTGGCTACCATGCACGAGTTCAACTTGAAAAGTTAGCTCGTGGCGAATCCCTCCGAACCAAGATTGACTATCCGGTGCAAACATGGGCGTTTGGTGATTCGCTCGCCGTGGTTTTTCTTGCTGGCGAAGTTGTGGTCGACTATGCCAAGCGCCTCAAAAGCGAACTCGATTCGCAACGGCTTTGGTTGTGTGCTTACAGCAATGCGTCACCTGGTTACATCCCAAGTGAACGCGTCCTCAAAGAAGGTGGCTACGAAGGCGGTGGTGCGATGATCTACTACGATCAGCCGGCGAAGTTCGTACCTGGGCTTGAGAACAAAATCATTTCCGTTGTGAAAGAACAGCTCTCGGGAGTGTTTCAACCGGATGCGGAACCAGGAAAGACACTTGGGACACTGCCGAAGTCGCCAGCGCAATCGTTGAAGTCGATCCAGGTTCCTGAGGGGTTACGCGCAGAGCTTGTCGTCTGGGAGCCCCTGATCGCTTCACCTGTCGCAGTGAATTTCGGCAACGATGGACGCGTGTGGGTCGCCGAGATGTTCGATTATCCAACGGGTCTCGATGGCCGGTTCCAACCGGGAGGTCGCGTTCGTGTTTTGGAATCGAGCAAAGGAGATGGCACTTACGATAGGTCGACTGTCTTTCTCGATTCCATTCCATTTCCCACGGGCGTTACTCCATGGCGAAAGGGGGTGCTCGTCTGTGCCGCTCCTGATATTCTATATGCCGAAGACACCGATGGAGACCAGCGAGCTGACGTAGTCAAAAAGCTCTATAGCGGTTTTGGCACGGATAACTACCAAGCGCGTGTGAATAGCCTCGAGATTGGACTGGACGGTTGGCTGCATGGCTCCTGCGGACTTTTTGGTGGAACGATTCGGTCACAGGGGCTGCTCAATGGCCACGAAGTGGTAAAAGAGTACGAGCTCGGCGATCGCGACTTCCGAATTCAACCTGACTTGGGCTTGATTGAACCAGCCACCGGTCGAACCCAGCAAGGCCGAGTTCGAGACGATTGGGGTAATTGGTACGGTTGCAGCAACAGTTCGTATGGTTTCCATCTGCCAATCGAGGAGACTTATCTCGCCAGAAACGTGCATCTGTCTGCTCCTCCAAGACCGTCCAGCTTGCCAATCGATACCGAAGCAAACAAGGTCTATCCTGCTACCGAAAAGTTACAACTGTTCAGTCTGTCCGGCACCGGAGGTCAAGCGACCGCCGCTTGCGGTATGGGAATCTATCGCGATTCGTTGTTGGGTAGCGAATATTTGCAAAGCGTTTTCACTTGCGAAGCGGTAAACCTGGTTGTTCATCGTTTGAAACTAAAACCCTTTCAATCCACTTTTCAGGGATCGCGGGGAGTGAATGAAAGCAAGTCCGAGTTCCTGAGTTCCAGCGACACATGGTTCCGGCCAGTGCAAGCCCGCACTTCACCTGACGGTTCGTTGTGGATTGTTGACATGTATCGCTTTGTAATCGAACATCCGCATTGGATCCCTGAGGCTGATTTGGCAAAAATCGATGTTCGCGCTGGGCATTCCATGGGACGTATCTATCGCGTGCGTTCTAAACAAGGGGAGCTCAATCCGTGGTTGCGTCTCGACAAACTCGACACCTCGAGCTTGGTTGCAGCTTTGGATAGTGCGAATGGTTGGCAGCGGGACATGGCGATGCAGACACTTCTGTGGAACTCCGAACCCTCCTCGCTCCCACCGTTGAAAGAGATGCTTCGAACTTGTTCAAGACCCGAAGCGCGTTTGCATGCGCTTTGCACCCTGGATCAGTTGAAGGGGATTGGCGATGAAGATTTGGAGCTGGCTTTGCAGGATAGACATCCAGGAGTTCGGCGCCATGCGGTTCGACTTTCGGATCAAGTTGCGCTTCGAAGAAACAATCCCAATTTGAAAATCCTATCGGAGATTATCAAGCTCGCACAAGATGATGACGCCCAAGTACGATTGCAGGTTGCGTGTTCATTGGGCAACTGGCAAAACCCAACGGCAGCTATTGCCATGGTCAAGCTGGCGACGAAGTATCAGGAAGATTTATTCTTGGTGAATGGCGTCTTGAGCGGATTGAATCGTACGAATGTCTCGGTATTCGTCCACACCCTGTTGGAGCCAAGCAATATTTCATCCAAGTCCAGCAGTCTGATCAAGCGGGTAATTCCTAGTGCGATTGCCATGGGGAATGATGCCACCGAGATATCGTTGATCAAGCATGCCAGCACCTCCAAGCGAGACGACGCTAGCGATGTTAATTGGCCATTGGTGGCGACGATCCTGGAATCGTTGGAGAGGAGCAAGGATGCCAGTACAACAGTCCCTGCCGCAGAACCGATGGACATTCTGAATTCGCTGCTGAAAAAGGCAAGAGAACTTGCGTTGAGCATTAACGCGGATGAGGCTACGCGGCTCAAAGGGATTAACGCATTAACGAGGCGAAAGGAAGATTCGGAGACTGACTTTAAAATTTTGAAAGAACTGCTATCGCCAAGGAACTCCGCCGCCATTCAGATGGCTGCTGCCTCCGCAATGGCGCGAATTTCGAGCGAAAAGGCCGCCAAGGAGATCCTCATTGGCTGGCGCAGCTATTCTCCCGCGACGAAATCTCATGCGCTGGATCTATTACTAGCTCGCGATTCTTGGATCTCGATTCTGCTCAATGCAATGGAATCTAACACAGTTGGAGCTACGGATCTGAATGCGATGCGCCGCCAGCGACTGCTTTCTCATTCGAATGCGGAGATCGTCGGTAGGTCTGAGTTGCTATTGGCAGGAAGAGTCAATGCCGATCGAAAGGTTGTGATCGACGAATACCGAGAAGCACTCCGCTTGACCGGGAGTGCTGTGCGCGGCAAAGAATTGTTTGCAAAGAATTGCAGCACATGCCACCGGCTTGGCGAGCTCGGATATTCGGTTGGGCCAGATTTGACCGCCGTTGCGTCCAAGTCACATGAGTTTTTGCTTCAGGAAATCTTTGATCCCAATCGCAATCTCGATAGTAGATACGTTGCATACCAAGCCATTACGGATTCAGGCAGAACCGTGAGCGGTCTATTGTTGGCTGAAACGCAAGCCAACATAACACTTCGTGGCCCCGATGCCAAAGACGAATCACTAGTCCGGTCCGAGTTAGAAGAATTGGTTAGCAATCGACTGAGCCTTATGCCGGAGGGGCTGGAAAAAGTTCTTTCCAAGCAAGACATCGCAGACATTCTCTCATACCTCGACACTTGGAGAAGCAATCGAAAGTCATTTCCGGGAAATACACCCAGGATTGTCAAGCCGCTGCCGCAAGTCGCTGTTTTGTCCGCTCAATTTGCAGAGATTTACGGGTCAGCCATCGCATTCGAGGAGCAGTATAAGAACATAGGAATGTGGCATGCCAAAGACGATTACGTAGTGTGGAACGTGGACATTCCAAAAGATGGTACGTTCGATGTTTGGATCGACTGGGCTTGTGAAGCAAGTTCGGCTGGTAACAGTTTTGTATTGGAATGTGGCGACCAACAGATTTCGGGAATTGCGCAATCCACGATCACTTGGGCGAACTATCTTCAGAAGAAAATAGGGACCATACGTCTTCAATCAGGTTTGCAGCGTATCACGATGCGTCCGGCATCGGAAGATCTTAAAGGTGCCTTGCTCGATTTGCGAGCAGTCTATCTGATTCCTGAAGGCCAATCCCTTCGGTTAAATGCCATGCCACCAATATCGGAAACTGTAAGGACGGAGAGTGGAAAAACCAACACCGCGGATTTGAGCGAAATAGCCGCCAAGATTTTCGACGACTCGCAAACAACGGATGCGAGAATGGAATGGATCAAGACAAACGTTGGGCGCGCGGCTGAATTGGTAGCAGCAATGACAAAAGACATGCCGATGAACGAAGCGGAAGAGTACCGACGCATTCCCTGGATATGGAACGTAGCCATCGCAGCCGGCAAAGAAAACGATACGCAGGTAATTCGCGAACTCTTGCGAGCGAGTCTGCCGATGGCCGGACAACCGCTTCGAGACTGGCAATCCGTTGTCATTGGCGGAGGAGTCATCAATGGATTATCACTAACCGGCCACTGGCCACGAACGCGCGTGAAAGAGATCATTAAGAATGAAACAGATCTAATGACAAGATGGGCTCGATGCATTGAGCTTTCCGCGAAAATGGCCGACGACGACAAAGTTAGGATAGGAACTCGATACGATGCCCTCCGCATCATTCCGATGAATCCGACTCAGCAACATCTTGATCAATTGCGAAAATACCTCGAGCCGAGCGTAAACGGCGAGTTGCAAATGGGAGCTGTCAGCGGTTTAAGCGATGTCGAGTTACCGGTTGTAGCAACCTGGATCAAAGAGAGGATGAAGGATCTCAGACCGACCAATCGTCGCTTGGCCATTGAAGCCCTCGGACGAAACGACGACCGGCTATCGGCATTGTTGGATTTGATTCAATCCGGTGCGATCCATCGCGGGGAGATGCCAGAGACCGCCATCGAAAAGTTGCGTCGGACCAATAATCCATTGCTTCGCCCCAAAGCGCAATCGATCTTGCAATTGAGCGAAAAGTGAACGAGGCCAACGACACTAACTAGGATCTATGCGGCCCGATAAAGATGATCGCGAGTTGGAGGCATTCCAGATACTCCCTTGGACGCTTTCTTGCTCGAGACCACTTGATAGATCTTGATCGAACCTGCCGTGAATCCACCCGACGCACCGGCTAAGTAAGCGACCCACAATCGGTACCGTTCGGCGCCCACCAATGCGATTGCTCGGTCCTTATTCGCTGACAAGTTCTTGCACCAAAAACGCGTCGTTAACGCATAGTGCTCTCGCCATGATTCCACGTCATGCACCTCGAACCCAGTCTGTTCCATAAAGTCGGTTGTCATTCCGACGGGAATCAACTCCGATCCAGGGAAGATGTACTTCAACAAAAACTTGCGTTCCGGCCGAATGCGTGCCGAATATTTCTTTGACGATTTGGAGCTTCGAGCAATCGCATGGTTGAGCACCATGCCACGGTCACGTAGCAGTGAATTGATTTTGCTGAAGTAGCGAGGGTAGTTCGCAACCCCAATATGCTCCGACATTCCAATGCTGGAAATCTTGTCGTAAGTACCTTGGTGGTCCGCATAGTCACAGATTTGGACCGTGACTTTATCGGTCAGACCTAGTTGTTCGATCTTTGCCTTCGCGTATTCGAATTGCTGTTGGGACAGCGTGATGCCGTGTGCGGTAACTCCAAAGTTCCTAGCTGCATGGCAGATCAATCCACCCCAACCGCATCCGATATCCAGCATTCGGTCACCTGGCTCAAGCCGAAGCTTGCGGCAAATCATATCTAATTTGTCATGCTGGGCTTGATCAAGCGAATTGGACCAATCTCGAAAATACCCACAGGTATACATCATTTCAGAGCCAAGAAACAACTTGTAAAAATCGTTGCCTACGTCGTAATGAAATTGAATGTAATCGATATTCTTGCGTCTCGACTCTTCGCGACCAACCATATCATTGCGAAACCCTTGACTCAAGTCTGCAATTTCCGTTTTGGCAAACAAGAACGGAAGTGCGCTTTTCGCTAGCATTGTTTTGCTGATTTGCTTTAGTTTTTCGCGATTCGATTGTCGCGTCTTTAAGGCCTCTGAGAAGTCGATTAAGTCGCCACCTTCGAAGTCAATATGCCCGGTGGCGTAGAGTCGAACCAAGGTTTCCAGGCTTGGGCGCCTTATCAACGATCCTATTACGCCAGGTCCGGATAAACCAATAATAAACTTTCCGTCTGCCTCCGCCCCCAGCGGGATGATTTCGCCATTCCAAAGCCGCACCGACACGTTCAAATTGAGTGGTTCGGCAACGGCATCAAGCAACTTTTTGATTGAATCTATTTGCGATTTGCTCGAAAAAAGCAGTTTCATCTGGGGTCTCCAATGCTAACTTAGAACGACGACTCCACGAAGACTACCAAAAACATATCGAGTATGCGAAGACCAATTTCATTCGAGTTTATCAAGCTACAATCTCATTTTTTCGATCCACGTACTAACTTCCGCCAAATCAGCAGCACCTATCATAGTGAATTGACGATCTTTATGCTTCCAGCTCACGGCTAATTGCCCCGCTGATTCAATGATCCGGCATTGGGTGCCTGAACACTGAGTTTCGATTGAGGGCAAATCTCCAAACCAGACGGGTTGCTCGTCTTTGTGCTCGAAGACGAGCAACGACCGACCGTCTTGCCTCGCGCAAATGCTTGCAGTGCACTTACAACATGGCATTTTGAGAACATGGGTTGAAACGCGATCGAACCCAACGGGTACACTGTCAAACAAGGAAGGCCGATACCCGATGAACTTAGTCGCAGCTTCCGCATCGAGTTGTTTGCCATCGTACTTGTCGATAAGGCCGGATATTGCTAGTTGTGGAGACGTTTGAGCAAGGTCGATCACTTGGCGAAAGTCAACTGCAAGCGCATCACGATCATTCTTATGCTCATGCTCATGCTTTGTATGAGACGAGTTTTTCGCAATGTCCCGATTACCATAGGGTTTTAAAACAAGACTTGCGAATACCAAGACCAAGGATGCGGCGACAGCGAGGGCTGGTACGCTCCATGCAAGGAACAACCGAGTGTAAGTTTGCTTTTTGGTTGGGAGAGCAGACTCTATGCGACTCCAAATTGCTTCCGTATCGACAGTCACTTCGTCTTCTCGCATCCAGTCGCCAATGCGTTTCAAAGACTGTATAACGCCTTGACAGGATGCGCAAGTACCAACGTGGATCGAAATCAGCTCGGTTGTATTCGAGTCCAATTTGCCATCCATGAAGTCAGAAAGTTTATTAGAAACACTTTCGCAATTCATTGCGAGGAAACCTCCCAACCTAACTGAGTGAGGGCGGACCGAAGTTCGGACCTAGCTTTATTGAGTCGCGAGCCGACCGTGCCTTCGGGCACACCGAGTACTTCTGCAATCTCTTGATAGTCAAATCCTTCGACTTCTTTCATATGCAACAGGGCTCGCTGGTCACCGGATAAATAATTCATTGCGATTCCAAGCACTTCGGCGTCTTCGCGTGTCGAATGCTCATTCGTGATGATGTGTTGCGGGTCAGAGTTTGCCGCATATTCGCGAACGCGCACCTGTTCTCGCTTTGTTCGGCGAAGATGTTGGAGTGCTTGATTGACGGCCATTCGGTGAACCCACGTCTCAAAGGACGACTCAAATCGAAATTGCTTGATTTTCGCGAACAAGGTTATGAAAATATCTTGGACCACATCATCGACATGGTCTTGCCCGACCATACGTCGCACAATACGGAAAACTTGCGCGGCAACATGTTGGTAGATCCTCTTTTGTGATTCACGGTCGCCGCGACAAGCTCCGCGAATCCATTCCGCCAACTCGCCTCGGGATTGCTCGTCACATTGAGCGCGACTATGTTTTGATGACACGATGGGCTCTAGCCTTCACACAAATGGAAGAAATTGTTTGGAAGACTATGCCGATTTCAATCGCGAATAGAAATCCATCCAAAATCACTTGCTCGATGGAACAACAGATCTTCCGTTCGAAATCAAGATATCCAAATGCAGGCTAGGCATTGCCACGAACGACCAACGGGTCGGTGACATTCAGGAGGTGAATATGCTGTACTTGTATTCGTAGGAGTTGGCGGACGATCGAAAATGCTTGAAACAGCACAAAATGGTTGCAGGGCCGCAAGTCTGTGTTCCCCAATAGACCAGTCGTCCGGAGCGGATAGGGACAGTAAACGAACGCATTTGCATTTGCTGTCGCTGGATACACTCGCCGTCCTCTTGTTCGAAGGCAATAGTTTGGATGCGAGTATGGGCGTTTTTGAGTCAATACGGTGTTGGCAGCACTTCGGGCAAGTTTTTTCGCTGGAAGGACTCTCGGACAGAGCCTGAGATGGTACGCTCCGTTGGACGGAAATGGTTAACGCCGCGGCAAGAAATCGAGGGAAGCAGCAGCACGAAGGCCCACCAGCAATTTGGCTAAGCGAAACTGCAATAAGGAGGGCTATTTTTAAGGCGTATGGGTGCATATTCCTATCTTCCAATCCAATGTACCTTCGCTCAAGATACGCTGCTTTGGATGCTCGCGTCGATGGGATCCTTCATGGAAAATGGGATTTTGGATCAATTCCAACATTTATCTCCTTGTCGTGAAGGATCCTGCCGTGTCAAGCGTCCAATGGCTCATTCGGTCAACATGGGTTGCGGATTACTGCTGATTTCGAACCAATCTTTAGAAGTTAAACAGTGAGAACTATTGCTGTTTTGGGTGGAGTTGGGTTGCTTGGAGTGGTGTTGAATTGCTGTAACACCAAATCGACTACGATCGCAGTTTCAAAGGACACTAGATCATGGCGATTGCAGAGAAGCGTCGATTTTTTAATTATCGTGAAGGGAATTCGGGGGCGGTGCATCTAATAGACAAAGCCGCTTCCAGAACCGAGAATCTGGTCGTGAGAATTACGGTAGACAAAATAACGCGCAGACCGAACTAAAAATCGGTAGGTGACTTAATGAGTAAGCCGGTGTGTTGGAATCGTGTAGTGATTCCATTGCACCGGCTTTTTTTATTGCGTTAACGCGACTAGCAATCGCGAGATTTCAAACAATGTGTTTCGTAGCGTGGGCATGTTGCCTTCGTGACTAGTTCGTAGAATAATTTCAGGAAAGTCGATCATGAAAAATCCACTTAACAACCGTCGATTCGCTTTTGCCAAGATTGCAATGGCCTTATTTGCGGTGACCGTGACCGCATTCGCTGCTGCACCAGCCGCGGATAGCCCGCATGCGTCTCATATGCTCAAGTGTGCATCGGTATGCGCCGATTGCCAAGTTCAATGTGATTCTTGTTTTCAACATTGCGCTGGGCTGGTAGCCGAAGGGAAAAAAGACCATGCCAAGTGCATGAATTTGTGCGTGGACTGTGCGGACTGCTGCAAGATGTGCGCTTCCCTTTGTGCTCGTCAAAGTTCTCTGTGCGCTCACGCCTGCGAATGCTGCACCAAATGCTGTGAAGAATGCGCGGCAGCCTGCGAAAAATTTCCAGATGACAAACACATGGCCGCCTGCGCCAAGTCTTGTCGCAACTGCGCGAAAGAGTGCTCGGCGATGGCCAAAATGATGAAATAATGCACTTTGCCGGCTGAGCAATTGTACGATTGCGTTTTGCGATTTTGCACTTTCGAGGTGCGGCTGTGATTTTATTCGCAAGGTGCAAAACATTGTCGCCTTTTGCTCCGCATAAGTGCGTTGACGAGGCGCACTTTCGCCGAGCGAAAGGCGACAATAGTATCTCTAAGGTTGGGCCGTTAGAACTGTCGTTCCTGTCGTTAACAATTGAAATCGCAATGCCCCGGCATCATAGGGAGCGCGTTGACGAAGGCATGGAGCTGGCGAGCCGAGACGATAGTGCCCGGTGCTGTAACGTTCTTCGAGTGGCCGTTGCAGATAGGATTGATACGGCAAAAAAGCGATGTTAGAAAAAAATGTCGCCCCCGAAACGAGCGGTTGAAGGTACGGAAAACGCTCCTGCCCGTGTCTTTCCAACATCGTTTCTTCGAAATAGACTGGCTGAACGCAAAAGACGGGCGCAATCCATGTTTTTCTGTCTAAGACCCAAAAGCCGTAGCGGTCCGCACCGTAAGGGAGTTGTATCGTGGCGGGCAACCTACCGACTACTAAGTCCTCTGGGGTCGAACCCGTACCCACGCCTTGAATGGACGTGTTGGGTATGGACAATGCCGGCAAAACGATCGGTTCGCGATTCTTGACCTGCGAATTATCTTTAGGATCCGTGAAACGCGTTCCCGCGGTGTCTTTCGAATCATCTGTTTGATCCGAGGCTGCCTCTTGAGCGGGACTCTGTTCGGGCTTGAGGCTCGTCACATCCTCAGACGAATTGCCAGCATTTCGCCCGTCAGTCTTTTGGAATGCCTCTTTTGCCGAGCCTAACGGCGGGACCGTGTCGGCTGCCGGCAATCGCTTTGACGCGGAACGGAAAACATTTTCTTGTGCTTGCAATGCACTGCACGAAACTGCTAGGCCAAGTCCAGCGAGACAGGTTGACCTGTTGAGGTACGTTAACAACTCAGTCGTGAGTGCCATCCTGCCACCTGCAAAAAAGTGTATGAAAAGTCGACCTAGGGGTAGACCGATGGCAATGCACCGGTGGTCGACTTGGTGAAGTTCTCGGCATAAAGCGACTGTTCGCTTAAGGATTGCAACAGGAATTCAGGTTGTAAGTGCCGAGGTCCACCGAAACGACGGTCGTAGCCGTCAATCTCTTCCAAATCGTCTACTGTGGCAGCTTGCCAACCTGAAAGACCAGAACAAAAATCAAGATGCTAAGCAGAATCAGAGAAGCCGATGCCAGCAAAATGACCATGGTCAACTGCTGTCGGCGCTTTTGTATTCGTTTTTTGAGGACCGCGCCAGAACGAATGGTGGGCTGACAATCAAGTCGAATGTCCGATTTTGTGTTGGCAGCATCGGATCGATCCGCTGAGAGAATTTCATTCAGACTTGTCGCCATTGCGGGTACTGGATGTAGGCTGGAAAATAATTCGGGCACAAGCAGGCTTGCTAATTGCCATTGAGCCAAACCCTCGCGCCAAAGAAAAGAATCAGCCGTTACTCGCGACTCCGTTAT
>JBBRJI010000104.1:0-12154 GCA_038219625.1 Pirellulales bacterium
ACGTCTCCAGCCCCCATGCCGCCGACCATGTAGATGCCATAAAGTAGAGCCAGCCCAAAGAAGGTGGCGAGTAGGCTCCAACCCAAGCCTGTCCATCCGCCGGATGCAAAGCTGTAAACCCATCCGCTAATGATCATTGGGAAAGTAAGCCAGTTCGGTACCTTCAATTTCCACCCATCGATCACTGCAGCGACGACTAGTACGGCTGATACAAACCAGATGTTCCAATGGTTTATCATGCCATCCAAAAGAGGAGCCGAATTCATGAGCGTGAGTCCTTGAAGAAATAATTGCGTCGAGAAATCAATAGTGGTTTGGTTTGAGTGGTTCAGGTGCATGAGTGCTTCGAGAGCCCCACTCTGGCAATCAAAGCATACAGAGAATCCGGACGGCCGATCTGCAAAAGGGCAAACCGGTCGCCGGTTCTGTATTGGGTTGCGGTTGACCAAAAAGGCCAATCGCTTAGTTATTTGAAGCGATGCCGCGGCCAAACCGAGCATCCAAACAAACTAGCTTGAAGTACCAAGCTGATTAGCAACGTTGGTAAACGTTGTGCTTGCGTTTTTACCAATGCTGGTAACGGCAGTCAAGCAAACAACGATAATGAGCGACAACATGACTGCGTATTCAACCGCAGTTGGTCCGTCTTCACTCTTCAAAAAGCGCTTCAACTTCATGGCGAAATTCTTCATAATAGTAACCCTCCGACAGGTGCTCGATTGTTGCCGAGCGAAAACAATGAAACACAGTCCCACAGGAATTAAACTGAATTCATCGCCATGATTTCAGTTCGTTCTGGGGCAGCAACGCTGTTGTGACAGCTGACGTTCGACATGTGAAACGTCACACGAAACTTAGGACACTTCTAGCGAGAGTCAAACTATACGGATTAAAAAGTTTAGTATTTTTGCAGAAGATATTCGCTTTTTTCCTTGAAAGGAAATCCACGCTGACAATTGGGTCCGATCCCAACGATTTTGCGGCCAGCGTCATGGGCCTAGACTATTCGTTTTGCAAGTTCAATTTGGGATGTAGATAGGACGACTGATTTTCGCATCTTGTTTCGTTATCATCTACATTCCTTGCAGACGCCCATTACAACCCGAACTACACGTTTACTAAGTACCGAGAATGCCAAATTCCAGTCCATTGAAAACAGACTCCGAGCCGAGTGGGCTAACCATTCCAGTTTCGAACTCGAAACCGATGCCATCCGTAGGGCTGGGATTTTGGAAAGTCGAACAGACGGCGGCAGCCGCTTTGACCGTGGAGGCTGTCAAAATCGGTTACCGCCATTTGGATTGCGCCTCGGACTACGGGAACGAAGCCAACGTCGGTGACGGGATCGCCCAAGTCGCTCGGCAAGGCCACTGCAATCGCGATGAACTTTGGGTAACGAGCAAGCTATGGAACACCTATCATCGGCCAGAGCACGTCAAACCAGCTCTCCAACGGTCTCTCCAGGACTTGAAACTGGACTACCTAGACCTGTATTTGATTCATTTCCCGATTGCACTTCAGCACGTTCCGATGGAAACTCGCTATCCCGCGGGCTGGTTTGCTGACCCAAACGCCTCTCAACCACGAATGATTCCCGTTTCGGTCCCGATTCGAGAGACTTGGCAGGCCATGGAAGAACTTGTGGATGCAGGTTTGGTCCGATCGATTGGCATCAGTAATTTTGGTGTGTCGCTCATTCGCGATTTACTTTCGCAGTGCAGAATACGACCGAGCGTCTTGCAAGTCGAGTCTCATCCCTATTTGGTGCAGTCCAAGCTGGTTCGATTTTGTCGCGAAGCGTCGATTGCGGTCACCGCCTTTTCCCCATTGGGAGCTCCATCCTATATTCCTTTGGGCATGGCAACCGAAAGCGACACCGTCCTCAATCACCCGGTTGTGCAATCGATCGCAAATGCCCACAGCCGTACCTCTGCTCAAGTCGTACTTCGTTGGGGCGTCCAACGCGGTACGGCTGTCATTCCCAAGACCAGCAAGTTCGAGCGACTCGGTGAGAATATTGATCTGGCTAGGTTCAGTCTGACCCAATCGGAGATGGACTCGATTAGTTCACTTGATAAAAACCAGAGGTTCAACGATCCGGGTGCTTTCTGCGAAAGTGCCTTCGGTTGCTTTTTCCCGATCTATGAGTAGCCAGACGTTTTTGTTCCTCGCAAATTTGCAGGTCCATATCTACATAGGTTTGGCTACCGTCGGTTTCCAACCGGCGGGGCCATAGCTGACAGATGCTGCCACGCCGGTTAAAAACCGACGGAAGCAAAATGAATCGGTTTGCCTGTCTGTTCAATCAGGCGAAGTGGAAGAAAAGATTTGCCCGCCTCCGGCGGGCAAAGCCGAGGGCAACGGGTGTTGGAGATTATTCGACCAGCGCAAGTTGTTTTGAAATCGTGACCAAGATGTTCTTGAACATCGGAGTGCGCGACTGAGGGTCGACGGCTCGCGAGACAAGTACGTTGGATTCCGGATAGTACATCATGGCACTTCCGTCTCGGATCTCGTCGAACGAACGAGCGAGTATGTTATGCATTCGGCCTGTATCGCTGCTGACCGTAACAAGCTGGTCGTTTGTGAGCCCCATGCGTTGCATGTCCTTGGGGTTGATCAAAATGACATCGCGACGATCTTGATTGCGATACAAATCGTAGTCTTCGTAAACAACGGTATTGAATTGGCCTTCGCTTCGAACCGTCATCATTCGAAGTTGGTTTTCGGCCAGTTGTTTCAATTCTGGGAGTCGGTGGGTAAAGAGTCTTGCTCTCCCATCCTTGGTATTGAACTTGGGCTCATGGTAGGTTCGCCCGCCAACTTGAAACTCCTTTCCGGTCTTGGCGATAGAATCAATTTCCTCGTAACCCGGGACGACTTTCGAAATCCAATGACGGATCGTATTGGTTTTCTGCATCTGCTCCCAATCCACGGGTGTCGAAGTGCCGAGCACTCGTCGTCCGATCTCGGCAATAATACTCACTTCGCTGCGGGGCCCGGGTAGTCGTTTTGGACCACCGTCGCTCAACCGAACGTAGTTGAACATGGATTCTTGAGTGGTCGGCTCCGGCTCTTCGTCACGAGCCAAAACAGGTAAGACAATCGTCGACTTGGCGAGGCCGCGACCGTGGCCCGTATTCAGCGTTGTATTGAGCATGACGAGCAGGTCCAGTTCGGCGAGGGCTTCGTCGGAATACTGAGCATCTGGGTTGGATCCATACAGATTCCCCCCAAGACAAAGGCCAAATTTCAAGTCACCGGACTTTGCACCCTCGATGCAGTCCATGGTATCGCGGCCTTTGGTCGTTGGAAGCTTGACACCGAATTGGTTGGTAAGGTTTTCGAACAGCTCATCTTTAAGCTTAGGCGTTACGCCGACGGAACCGATACCTTGAATGTTGGAGTGGCCACGGATGGGCATGACGCCTGCCCCCTTGCGACCAATCATGCCGCGCAGCAAAGCAAGATTGGTAATGGCCTGTACGTTTTCAACGCCGTGCGTGTGATGGGTGATCCCCATCGTCCAAGAAAACACAGAGCCTTGACTCTTGGAGTACACGGTCGCAAGTTCGCGAATGGCTGTTTCGTCGATGCCGCTTTTTTGGCAAATCTCGCTCCAACTGGTGGCCGCCAATCCAGCTAAATGAGTTTCCACGTTATTACAATATTTTTGCAGATACTCTAAATCATGTTCCCCCATTTCCACGATGGCCTTAGAAATTCCAGTGAGCAACGCGAGGTCGCCCCCTATGTGAGGTTGAACGTAGTGGGTCGCGATCTTGGTACCGAAAAAAAGACTCTTTGGGTCGCTTGGAACCTTGAACCGGACCAACCCAAGCTCACGCATCGGATTGATGACGATGATCTTGCCGCCACGGCGTCGTAGATGCATCAATGTGGTCATGAGTCGGGGGTGATTACTGGCCGGGTTCCCTCCGATGATGAAGATCGTATCGCAATGATCGAGATCCTCTAAGACCACGGTTGCGGTCCCGGTTCCGAGGGAAGTTTGCAGTCCAACGCCGCTCGCTTGATGGCAATAAAAGCTACAATTATTGACATTATTGGTACCGTAAAGGCGGGCCAGCAACTGCAACAGAAAACCAGCTTCGTTACTGCTGCGACCGCTGAAATACCAAAACGTCTCATCGGCAGTGAGTTGGATTAACTTGGCAGCGATCCGCTCAAAGGCCTCATTCCATGTGATGGTTCGGTAGTGTTCCGTTCCCTGTTCGTACAGGATGGGTTGAATCAATCGTCCACTCGATTCCAGCTGCCTAGGAGACCAATTGCGGATCTGAGCAATCGGGTGTTTTGTCCAAAAATCAGCGGTGATTGCCGGCTGCATGTCCGCAGCCATGGCCTGGATTGATTTCTTGCAGACTTCGGGAAAAGACCCTTTTTCGTTTACCATTCCACCATGTTGGCCTCCCATTCCCAACGCGCATGTCTTGCAGGCATTTCGGGATCGCAAAGCCCGATAAAGTTTCCACAAGCCGCCGGACTCAATACCCTTTCGAAAGGTGTATCGGATCGCTTGCCAACCGCCGCCTGCAGATAGCTTTTTCATGATGGAGTGTCGCTGAATGGTTGTTATAGGATGCGGAACTGAATGCAGGCACCAGGATACTCCGCTAATGTCGGATTGAGAAGTTCTCAAACGCATGGCTCGGTTCCGACTCAAACCGATCCATTTGCTTGATTTTGCCAGGCATCGAAGCTTTTATCGATTCGATAAAGCCATCGATCTCTTTGGAATCCGCTTCTACGACGATTTTCACTCGGCCGTCTGGGCAATTCTCAACCGTGCCCTTAACGTCAAATCCTTTTGCGATTTCGTTCGTGGTAAAGCGAAATCCGACTCCTTGTACTCGGCCGGAGAAGAAAAGAATCGCGCGAATCATCGGTGAAGTGGTGGAGGGGTGAGGGGTGAGGGGTGAGGAGAGTGTTCGCAATGGATTTGGATTACTTGATTGCAATCAAGTAGCCGATGATGGCACCGACTAACAAAGCAGGGGGAAGCAAAATGGCGACTGTCAAACCGATCACCATTCCTTTGCTGGCCTGTACTTTGTCTTTCACCGTGCTGTCTTGACGCGTGTTCGAGGATTCAACCGCATCGATTGGCAGCCCACGAGAATCGGCCAGCAGAGGATTTTCGGGAAAATTGCGTTGGGATGGATTTGAATCGTTGGAGTGAAGGGACGCTTCCTGAGCAACCTCATCTTGGCTGACCGCCGTGTCGGGGTCCGGTGAAAGTGGCGGTGGCGACGACCACGGGCCTCGCGTCATTCTCGGTTGAGTTATCTGAGAAGAATCAATCGCCCAAGGTTCCAATCTTGCCGCAACTTCGGCGCATGTTTGAATACGTTTGTTGGGATCCTTGTCCATCATCTCGGCAATGATATCAACGAATTCTTCGCTGATATTTTCCGCAAACCGGCGTGGGTGGAAGGGGGTCTCTTCTAAATGACGACGCAATTTGTGGGCAGTGTCTCCGCCTGGGAAAGGTACCTTACCACATACGGTGTAATAAAGCGTGCAACCGAGAGAGTAAACATCACTGACAGGTCCAACGGCAAGCGGCGTGCGGATCTGTTCGGGCGAGAGGTAGTCCGCAGTACCAACAATCTTGCCGGCCCGAGGGTCGTCCACCAAGTTCGCCGTAAACGCTGCAAGACCGACGTCGGAAACCTTCGCAATACCGTCTGGGGTGACAAGGATGTTCCCTGGCTTGACGTCTCGATGTACCATCCCCTGCTGATGAGCATATTCGAGCCCGTAAGCGGCTTGCATGATAATGCTGGCTGCTTGCTCTTGTGGAAGTGGCCCCTTAGCTTTGATCAAACGCCGAAGGTCCATTCCTGGCACATACTCGGTTACCAGATAATGGACCGTACCATCCTTGCCTGCATCATACGCACGGACAAGGTAGGAGCAATCCAGTTTCGCTTGAAGTCGAATTTCGCGAGTAAAACCATCTAAGGTCTGTGGCGTCAGTCGACCGACGGGAAGGGTCTTGACGGCACACTCGCGCCCCATCACTTTGTGAATCGCTTTGAAGACATGCCCCATCCCCCCCTGACCAATGAAGTCCGTGATAATGTAGGGGCCCAACGTCAGTTTGACTCGTCCATCACTCAGTTGCACGGCTTGGTATTCGGTTAACGCTCCTTGCTCGATGAAGATAGCTCGAAGCAACTTGTCTTCCAGTTCCGACGGGACAGGCTGCGGTTCCGTAGCGCAGCGAAATCGGAGCAAGCGCAAACAGTATTCCCATTGTGCGTCCGCGATCAGTCCGCTGGCTAATGCAGCCCTTCGAAATTTCGATTCCAACTAAATTTGCCTTCAAAAACGAAATACGCTCAAATTCCCTGACCATCTGACATTGATTCTAGCACCCCTAACTTCAAGTCACACACTTCCTTCGAATCTATTCCCAAAACTCAATATGTTCCCATCTCCGCTTCTTCGACGATTTCTCTCGTATTTCCTTTTGATTGGATTGGTTGGGGCTTTCGGCTGTAGACCGTCAACTGCCCGATCCTCGGCCAAGACGCCATCGGTAAAGGCGACCGATTCCTTGGAGTCGCGGACCACAACGACCCCGCATGATGAAAGCGATGACTTTTTTGAGAGCGCAACCATACCTCGAATCGTTGTAAAACTATCCGAAGATCAAGCACGCACGCTTAGCGAAAATCCGAGGGGGTACGTGCGGTGTACGCTAATGGAAGAGGGTGGAATGCGATATGAAGTCGGTTTAAAACTGAAAGGAGCGGCCGGGAGCTTTCGGCAGCTCGATGAAAAACCTGCCTTTACGATCAACGCCAGCAAGTACCGCAAACAGCAGTCATTCCATCAACTCCAAAAGTTTCATTTGAACAATTCGGTTCAAGACGAGTTGTACGTCAACGAATGGTTATGTGCGTCCATCTGCCTTGAAGCAGGCGTTCCAACACCGCGCGTAACCCATGCTCGCGTGTGGCTCAACGATCGTGACTTAGGGCTATATGTTTTTAAGGAAGGCTTTGATCGTCAGTTCTTACGACGGCATTTCCGGGACGCGAGTGGAAATCTGTACGATGGCGGTTTCTGCCAGGATATTGATAGCGAATTAGAAAAAGACTCGGGCGACGGTCCCAATGACTTGAGCGATCTCCGGGCGCTGAACGAAGCATGCGCGGCAGAGGATTCCGAATCGCGGGGACGACAAATGGTGCAACGGCTCGAGATCGAAGCCTTCCAAACGTTTATGGCTTTTGAAATGATGGCATGTCACTGGGACGGTTACGTCGCCAACCGCAACAACTATCGCATTTATTTCCCGCCCGATTCGAAGCGTGCATGGTTCTTGCCACACGGCATGGATCAGATGTTTCAAGATCCAGGGTTTCAAACGTTTGGACAAACCCCCGCAATCGTTTCAAGTTCTGTTCGCAGCAATCCCGAATGGAACGAACAGTTTCGCCAGCGCGTTGCCAAGCTGTTGCCGTTATTCGATGGTGATCAGTTAGCGGGGCGGGTTCAACAACTGCACCAAAAACTCCGCCCGACGTTAGTGGAATTGAATCCGGATGGCATCGCGGATTTCGATGAACAAATAGCTCAATTGCAAAATCGACTGCATGAACGTTTTCGCTGTATCGCTCAACAACTGACAAAACCAGATCCAGCCTTGGATCAAGACGCTTCCGTAATGGAATTCGGCGTTGGCGAACCGGTCCCCCTCGACGACTGGGATCCACAGCAAGAAACGCAGGACGCTCTGTTAGTTCGAGTTGATCCCTCCGAGAATTACGTCGACACGTCCGACGACGGAGTCGTTTATTCGATCGCGGTTGGAGAATCGAGTGATTGTGTGGCTTCTTGGCGGAAGACGGTCCTGTTGCCACAAGGCCACTATTGGCTGGAAGCACAGTTGCGAGTGGATGATGTCGATCCACGCAAGAACGATGACCGGGGTGTAGGCGCCGGCCTCCGGATATCTGGCGTGAATCGGGACAACGCGTTGGTGAACAGCAGCGACTGGTGTGACGTCCGCTACGAATTCAACGTGAGCGAGGAGCAGCAGTCGGTGCAGCTCGTCGCGGAACTTCGAGCGACCAAAGGGACGATGGCGATGAAAAACGCGCAACTGACGCGGTTAGACCCCTGAGGAGGACTTTGCCGTAGATGGATCATTTATCTTAGCATTCGACGGAGTCCGTAAGCCGAGTTAGACTATTCGCTCAAACACCCGCACGCTTCTCGCATTCACTATTCTCATTTCCATGACAACATCACTCAACCAAAAATCATCCATTGACGAGATTCGGCATCGCTTTGACAACGATGTGGAACGATTTTCCAATCTAGAAACAGGCCAAACCGCAACCGTCGACGCACCGCTTGCCATGGATTTGATCACGCAGGGGGCGATCTCGGCAACGCCAAACATCCGTCGAGTGCTAGATATCGGCTGCGGTGCAGGAAACAACACTTTGAAGCTCCGAGAGGCATATGGACAGGATTTCGCAGTCGATTTCTTGGATCTTAGTGAGCCGATGTTGGTACGAGCAAAGCAGCGATTATTTGCAGCAATTCCCACGATGAGTCGATACGCAATCAATCTCCATCGAACTGATTTTCGACAAGCGATACTCGAAGACGACTCGTTCGACGTCATTCTTGCGGCGGCGGTTTTGCATCATTTGCGAGATGAGGATGATTGGGAAGTGGCGTTTAGAAAGATCTTTCGGATTACCGCCCCTGGTGGCAGTGTTTGGATTACCGATTTGGTCTCGCACGAAACCCAATCGGTTCAAAAGTTGATGTGGGGACGTTACGGCGACTATTTGGCAAACCTTGCTGGCGATGAATATCGCGACAAAGTATTTGCCTACATTGACAAAGAGGATTCACCACGCCCGGTGACCTTTCAAATGGAATTGCTCCGAAAAGTGGGTTTTAAGCACATTGAACTGCTTCATAAGAACTCGTGTTTTGCAGCCTTTGGTGCAATTAAGGCGACCGACAATTCTTGATGAGCCGTCGCCGCGGAATTTAGGTTATCATTGGCCGCTCGCGGTAGTCAACGTTATGAAGTTAAATACAGAAAGTAAGGGGGGAATCCATGAAACTAAATGAACTGCTTGGGGACCCCGCATGGCTGTTTGATCTTGGCTTTCCCATCCAACAGTTCCGAGGGCGCGTGGCGAATCCCGAACGCTTGGAGTGGCAGCTTGGCGACGAGTATAAGACTCCAGCCTTGAGCTCCCTAAGCGGCGGAAAGCGATTTGCCGAAATGTTGATCGCTTGGAATAGTAATGGACTATTTATTCATGCACAATTGCGGGCTGCCGCGGGGAGGGAAGCTGCTGCCTCGGAAAATAGTTGGTCCGCCAAGACGCAGTTGTGCTCGGTGTACATCGATACACGATGGAGTCCTGGCGTTCATCGTGCTACGTCGTTCTGCCATCGATTCGATTTTCTGTTGAATCGTCCAACTCGCACGCAATCCGTTATTCGAGGTCATGGTGAGTTGAATCCCATCCAACGCGCACGTGCAACCCCTGCTACGGTTCATCCGAACGACATTTCCGTTGCGACTTTTTTCCATTCCGAAGGATATGACATCAAGGCATACTTGAAGGGGGACACGTTAACAGGATTTTCTCCGGAGGAATTTCAAGAGATAGGCATTTTCTACACGATCAACGATTCTGTCTTAGGCAATCAGATTATGGCCCGAACGCTGCAGAGTCCCTATTTTGAGGATCCAAGCATTTGGTGTCGCGGCCAGCTTCTTCAGTCACAGACGTAATTCCATGATACTACTGCAACGGACTAGCAATTCGTTTGGGCCTATGGATGGCTCCGCCATTCGTCCCGATAGATTCGCTGCCATGTCCCTTGATCAGATTAAGGCGATTGGCCTTTCGACGGAAAGCGGAACGATTGCGTTAGAGGATGTCTTTGACGTATCGACCGATCGAATGCCGTTAGAGCCCTTTCTTGTGATCGACGGGAATTGCGAAGCCATCGATGGCTTGGGGACAGGGATGCAATGTGGAACGATGTGTATTTTAGGTGACGTGGGTGATAACACAGTCCGAAGTATGAGTGGAGGTTCGATCGTCATTGTTGGCAATGTTCGAGATCACCTTGGGGCTGGAATGACGGATGGTTTAATCTATGTGGTAGGAAATTGCCGTCATCGTTTGGCTTCGCCGTTGGCGGGAAGAAAATCGGGAATGCGAGGAGGGGATATTTTGGTGGCAGGCTGCGTTGGGGATCGCGCTTGTGAACGCATGCGTCGAGGAACTGTTTTCGTAGCCGGAGATGTAGGCGACTATTGTGCGGCGCAAATGATTGCAGGAAGTCTCGTGGTAATGGGCGAATTGGGGCGAGAATGGGGGGGAGGCATGCGGCGAGGAAGCATCATTCTCGGGCGTGCAAGCTCAGCCAGACCGTCAGCCTCCCTTTCGGCGGCAAGGGATTTCGAATTGAGTTTCTTGCCGCTGATTTGGCGCCACTTAGGGAAAATTCAAGCTGACGCGTTGGCAATTCTTCACTTGTCGATCGCCCTTTCGCAGTCGGCGACAAAACGAGCGACCAGAGAAGTGCCAATGCCAATCCGAATCCCAAGTACCAGATGGGTGCAACGACAAATAGCAGACTTGAACTGCGATGGACGAGGGGAAGTTCTGGTGCTGAAACGTGTTTCGTCGCCGACTATCTTGCCAAAATTCGTATTCGAATAGCTGATTCCCGAAAGCAAATTGCCGTTACGGTAACTCCGAGTTTCGGTAATGCCATTACCAAGAACCTCGTTCGTCATTCGGCACCGAATCGAGTTCGGAGAATGGATCTGAGATCGTCGGCCATCGTTCGTAGCTCCTCAATCGTTCTAGACCGAAGTTCCTCTTCGTTTAATTCAAGTTCCTTGAGAATCGACTGACACGTCCGAATCACGCCGATCAATTCACCCTTCTCGATACCCTTCTCGATACCCTTCTCGATACCCTTCTCGATTCCCTTCTCGATACCCTTCTCGATTCCTTCTTGCCGTCCTTCCAGGAAGTACTGTTCTGCGATTGTTGACATAAGTGCTGGTCCTTGGCTTGGGAATGATTGTTTGATGGCATCCATAAGTTCTTGTCGACCCAGTTTAGGGGCTGCACTGATGACATATACCAAAAATGCCTTAAGAGGTTCCGCGTCGCGGCCATCGTGGGTGATCTCCCGAAAGAGCTCCATTAATTCCGCGAGGCTGGATTGAATTTCACCGCCCCAAATACATCTTAGCGTCTGAATCACCGCTTGCAAAAAGGGATTGCCATACTTTTTTTCCTTAGGCTGGTGACTCAAATCAAGCAAAATCGGTGAAAACTGAGGCATATGGCGTTTCAACGCGTCTGGAACCTTCAAAAGGTCGTCGAGACTCCGTGCAACTGTCCAAGCGGCCTCGCCGTGGTAGACGATCAATGGAATAACGCAAGCTAGGGGCTGGTCCTCGCGCAGCGACTGTTCCAAGACTCGCACGACGTACTTAAGCATCTGAAACGAAGTCATCGGATCCGGCTGACTCTTGTGCTCCATCAATACGTAGATCAATATCCGAGCATATCGAGGGCCCGAACTGGCGGTGAGCGACTCAAGCAGGGCTTGCTTTGGCGAGACAGAGAAGAGCAAATCCGATTGGCTTTCTCGAAGGTGATCATCCACAAACGAACCCGACACAAGCTTCAACGTTGATAGATCGATATAATCAAGAACTTCCTGAGCCAACTGCGATTCGAGAAAATTGCAGGCGACTTCCATATGCGAGAACGAATAATGGAAAAATCGGTTGTGCGGGCTCGGTAGCTTCGGTTCTATCATGATCGAAATAGTATAGCATCGTAGATTCGAGAATTCTTAACCAACGATCTCTCCAATAGCGCGGATAATAATGAAGCGACGTGGCATCAATACCTAAGCGCAACGATCCTTTTCATCGTACGAATATTGCGAATGGTGTTTATCTCAGACGCTGCTTTGGCCAAACGGTTATTGCTGAAGAGCGGTGACACAGAAATCTTCTCGCCTCGACAGAGCCAGTACATTTCGGTTCCATCAAAAGCAAAATCGTCGTAGTCCCCTTTCAGCTTGAGCACTTCTTTCTGCA